>CAIMOS010000034.1 GCA_903843135.1 uncultured Ignavibacteriales bacterium
GCACCGGCCCCGGAGAAAGTATTTTCTGTAAAAGTATTACAAGCGGGAAGAGCCAGCTGCAAATTAGCAGCAGGGCAATTAATGAAACCGTGACGTCAAAAAGGCGTTTAATAAACTGCCAGTGAAGGCTCTCGAGCGGTTCGTTGCGGACTGTGATAATGGGGAAATCCGCTATCATACTGATGCGGTATTTCTTTGAGAGGAACCGGAACATATCAGGGATAATATGCGTTCTTACTCCGGCAATATTGCAGATCCGCACAACATTATCGGTCTCCTCCCCTGCATTGTTAGGGAGCGCGATGATGACTTCGTGCACATCTTTCTCTTTGATTATACCTGCAAGTCCGGAAATGCTTCCAAGATGATTTTCTCTGTTAGCTTCAGACGGGTTATCATCAACAAAACCGATGAAGTTGTAAATCAGAGAAGGATTTGATGTAACTGTCTGCCTGAATTCCTGCCCGACCTTTCCTGATCCTATTATTACAAGATTGCGTGTGTATTTGTCTTTTTTTCTTAGTGAGTTCAGTATCCGGTTATTGATTAAGAATCTGAGGAAAAGAGAAACCGGGAAAATGACGGTGAAGAAGATCACGAAATTTCTTGTGTACAGGTCCTCTTTTGTAAAAAAGATAAAGAGAAGAACAATCAGGGAACAGAAGATAACGAGCTTGCTTATCTGAATAATATGAAAGACGGCGTCTTTAGAATGGAAATCTTCGTAATAGTTTAAATTGTTTGAAGCGAGATACCACGCGCCGTTCAGAAGTATAAGCAGGATGAACATAAACGGCTTGGCAGAAAGGACCTCAACCGGCTGCGCGAAAATGGCGGCCGCAATGAACACAAGATTCAGCAGCAGGAGATCGCTGAGCAGGCGGAAAATATAAAACGACTGTTGTTTGCCTAGCATCCGGAGTGAATTTACCTGTTAAAAAACTGTTCGCACTGAGAATTTACAAAAGTCTCTATTTCGCTTTCGAAGCGGGCGCGTGAAAACTTTTCAGAGTAATGTCTGAGATCAGAGGGGATGAATTTCCCGGAGATGCTTTCAAATCTTTTTACTGCATCCTGGATCGATTGCGAAGTCTGTTCATTGAAACGGATCCCGTTTACTCCGTCTAATACCGTTTCGGTGGCTCCGCCGCGGTTGAAAGCAATTACCGGTGTGCCCGCAGCCATCGACTCGAGTACCATAATTCCGAAATCTTCCTCGGCCGCAAAAACGAAAGCTTTCGCTCGGCTCATCAGATCGCTCATTTCATTAAACGGCCTGTAGCCGAGGATTTCAATATTCTTCGCTGCTTTTGATTTTACTTTTTCCATATCCGGCCCGTCGCCGAGAACCACTAATTTCTTGTCCGGCATACCGGCGAAGGCTTCAACGACGAGATCAACTTTTTTATAAGGTACAAGGCGGGATGCAGTTACATAGAAATCTTCTTTTTGTTCCTGTACTGAAAATTTATGAGTATCAACCGGAGGATAAATTACTGCAGCATCTTTCAGATAAGTCTTTTTGATCCTTGCGGCAGTATATTTTGAATTCGCGATAAACCGGTCAACCCTCGCGCCGGTTGTAAAGTCCCACACGCGCAGCCTGTGGAGGAAATATCTTGCAATCAGTCCCTTTAATCCCCGGTCCAGGTTTGATTCTTTTATGTACTGATGATAAAGGTCCCAGGCGTAGCGCATCGGGGCGTGACAGTAGCAAATATGAAGCTGATTCGCCCGTGTGAGCACTCCCTTCGCGACAGCGTGGGAGCTTGATAAAACAAGATCATACTGTGACAAGTCTAGCTGCTCTATGGCGAAAGGCATCAGCGGCAGATATGTGCGGAAGTGCTTCTCACTGAACGGGAGATTCTGTATGAATGTTGTTGTGATTTTTTTCCCTGCAACATATTCTTTCCTGCGGGCGTCGTCAAAAAAATCAACAACCCCGAAAATGTCCGCGTTGTTCCAGATATTCACAAAAGAACGGACGCAATTTTCAGATCCTGCCGGTGTTTCAAACCACTCGTGAACGAGCGCTTTTTTAATCAAGTAATCTTTTCCGTTAATTTATTATACAATTCTAAATTTTCCTCAGCCGTTCTTTCGAAACTGAAGCTTTCGATACACAATTTGCGGGAATTATACGACATCTGCTTCCACAAATCCGGGCCGTATACAAGTTTAATTAAATAATCAGCCGCATCGGCTGGTTTTTCCGGATTAAACAAATATCCGGACTGAGAATGCCTGACTGCATCCCGGTTCCCGCTTACGTCCGTAGCTATTACAGGAACGCCAAAACTCATTGCTTCCAGAACTGATAGCGGCAAACCTTCCCATCTTGAAGTGGAAACACAGCAAAATGCTTTTTTGTAATACTCTGCAACATTACAGGTAAATCCGGTAAACTCCGTCAACTCTGCCGCGCCGGACTCCGAAATTCTTTCCTGTACCCGGGCCAGCTCCGGACCGTCTCCGATAAAGATAAATTTGAATCTGTGCTGCTCTCCGCGGTTCATCACCTCTTTGATAATTTCAGTAAAGAGCATTGAATTTTTCGCGAAGTCAAACCTCGTAACGGTTATAACATTCAACCGGGTATCACTCCCGGGCGGATCCGCAGCTTCGTCCGGAATTGCCACTCCGTTCGGGATCACGATAATTTTATTTTCAGGCGCAATACCGTTTTGCAGAATCACGCCTTTTTCACTTTCTGAGACTGCAACTGCTTTAACAGTCAGCAGTGTAAAAAACTTTTCAATTACAAGGTAAAGTTTTTTTGCAAGAGGGCCGTACTCTCCTGTATGTATGCCGTGGAAAGTATGTACGCACTTTATGCCTGCTAATAAAGCCGCGGGCCGGGAATATATCCCTCCGCCTTTACCGTGTGAGTGAATAATGTCAATTTTATTCCGTACTGCAAATTTAATCAGATTAATCAAGCTAATTAAATCAAATTTGCGGTGCGGGATTGTAACAATTCTTTCAGGCCCGACGATGCTTCTGTATTTTTCCATATAAGGATAATCGTCCGGGCAGGCTAAATAAAAATCTGATTTATCTTTTAATGCAGAGAGAAGACGGTACACATATTCCGGGCCTCCGCCGTAATCGGCACGGGCAGTAACTAAAAGTATGCGGCTTTTTCTGGAATGTCCCGGTTCCATTATAAGGAAAGCCCCATAAGTTGATAATAAAGGGAAGCGAAAAAGTGAATAATATTTCTGATCAATAAAAGCACAATGCCCTTATTGCGGATCATTTTATAATCCGGTATCGGTAAGTTTCTTTTTTGCGCAAGGTACCGCACCCGCGCGCTTTTTGTTTCCCAGTCGCCAGAGAACTGGCTGTGATGAACTCTGTAATACACGCTTAGAACAGGGAGGAACCCGATGCTGCCGTAATTCGCAAGCCGGATCCACAGATCGTAATCTTCAACTCTCATTTGCGGATCCTCATCAAAACCGCCCTCTCTTATGATGAATTCTTTCCGGGCGAGCACGGATGAACAGGTAATGGTATTCCCGATATTGATCAATCCAGATTGAGTGGTCACCGCCTTATACGGAAGGGGAAGGACTTCATAAAACGGGGAGAATATATTTACGGCTCCGAAAGTTTTACTCGCTGTGTAAATCATCGGAACGCCCGGATTCGCGGTTAAATAAGAAACCTGAAGGCTAAGTTTGTTTTTTGTCCACAGGTCATCTGAATCCAGGAAAGCGACTAACTCGCCGGAAGCGTTATTGATCCCGATATTCCGGGGCACCGCCGGCCTTCCCGCGCCGGGGGACAGCAGCGCTTTGATGTTCGAATATTCAGAGGAAAATCTTGTAATAATTTGCGTGCTATTGTCCGTCGATCCGTCGTCAATAAGAATAATCTCGAAATTCCGGTATGTCTGGTTCAATACAGAACGGATGGTTTCTTCCAGATATTGACCTGAGTTATAAACCGGAATTATTACTGATACCAGCGGATTATTCAAACACCGTCCCGGATTTTCCTGAGCTCAAAGATTCCGCAGCCGTATGTGCAGCCAAGGTTATTCGCGATTTTATCCTGTGTCAGTTCAACATCAGTGAATATGCGGTTATCATCGGAGATATAAGAAAATTTTTCTAATTCAAACATTCCCGAAAAAATATCAAGCAGGTAGCGGACACTGAAAACCCTGTGTGCATCGTACTCAATACGGAGCGGGCCGATCGGAACAGCAAAATATAAACGTCCGCCCGGTTTAAGCATCCGGTGAAAATTCCTGATCGCTTTTAAATGCCCCTCGGCATCAAGAGGATCGCCGTACCTTCCCAGTCCAAAATGTTCGATGGCGTGAAGGCTGGAAACAGAATCGCAGTAATCAGCCAGAGGGAAATCAGAAGATGTCAGGTCGGCCTGTTTGTACCGCACATTCGGAATTTCCGAATTCATTTCCCTGATATCAAGCACTTCCACATCACGGAAAACCGAAAGGTGGGCAATGAATCCGTCGATCCGTGATCCGATATCAACGTGCAAATGAGGATTATTTACAAATATCCTGGAAGCGACGTACCGGTCAAGATGAAAATAATGCAGAGGTAAACTGCCCGCGCTGTCATAACGGTCATCCAGACAGGGATAGAGAGATTTTATTGTGAACGGAGAATTCACATCTGCCAGCTGTTTCCTGAACTTGCTTAGGTTCTTAAAGTAAGGAACAGTACCGCGCAGGGAGTTAAATATTTTTTTAATATCGAGTCCGTGAGAGACAAACAGGATGTTGAGTTTTTTAAGCATAGAAACTATTTGCTGATGATTTCATTTATTGTGTTCTTAAGGTAGCGCTGCGCGCTGTGTTCGCTGACTGACCTCTTATATCCGTTTAACGCTATCTCATTACGCAGATCCTCATTTTCGAGGAAGAATTTTATCAGACCGGGCAAGTGCCGGACGTCTTCATAAACTGCGATCTCTTTATCTATCTCATACACAAAATTCAGGCCTGGTATGAAATAGCTCAGCTGGAAACCGCCGCACGCGTTGATCTCATAATGGCGGCCTTTTACCTGCTCCTTTGTTTTTTTATTCATCAATATGTCTTTCACAGCCCTCGGGCGGTAGGATGAATGCAGGAGATACGCGGCATCATAAGAGATAGAATTTGAAAGATTAAGGTTGATCTTTGAGGAGTTAAATACATCAACCATCTCTTCAGTGGATATCCAGTTATTATTCCCGTTCCATCCCCTGCCAAAGACTGCTACATCGATGCCGCTTTTTTTCAGCAGATCAACCACCCATCCTCTGTATGAGTTATACCCGCCCACGAAGGAGACATCATGTTTCGCAGGGAGGTCTTTCTTTATATAAACCCCTGAATTAAAACCAAAAGGGGAGAGTATGGCGTTCTTGATGCCCTTCGCGTTATAAGCTTTGTACATATAATGGTCGGAAGTTGTAAAGAAGCGGAATATCTTCCTCCATTTGTTAACGTAATCCTGCCGCCACGGATCATCAAAAAAATACACAACCGTCCTGGTATCGTTTGATATTGCTTTTACCGTGTCTTCAGAAATTTCATCTTCAAAGAGGCAGAAAAGTGTTACATCAGGTTTTTCGCTTTTTATGTAATCAACGAGTTTACGGTTAAGCGCTTCCTTTCCGCCCGACTTTTTTTCTTCCATAAAATCAAAATTAAGCACGCTGCTTTCACCGAAAACACCGCACAAAGGGAGGTGGATATTTGTATATTCAAAAGAGTGCCCTCTCTCCCTTACGCCGTAATCATATCTCATTAATACGGTAATTATCTTCATTTATGCAGCTTCCTGTTTGTGAAGATGATATAAGCCATATAGAAAACTCCGCTGAAAAAAGCCGCGTATGCCGCGCCGGGAAGGCCCCAGGCCCGGATGAAAAAATAATTTGCGGCCAGCCCGGCTGCTCCGCCAACAATTTTCGGGGCGATATAAATTTCCGGCCTGTTTAACGCAAGCCCTTCCGTGGTCAGTACCTGGCCGGCGTAAAAGAATCCGGCCCCGGTTATAAAATACGGAAGCAGGAAATAGGAAGAGGCGTATCCCGCGGAACTGAAAAATGTAATTATCCACGCGCCGGCTGACCAACTGACAAGAACAGAGGCAACTGCAATGGCTGAGATCAGAAAAAATGTTATCATAACGTATAATTTACCTTTTTTCAGCCGTTCCGCATCGGACGGATCGCTGTAATTGGCAAATATGACCGGCCCGATAAATTCATTTAATATATTAGCGGGGACGGCAACAAACATATTGACTATCACCGCCATAACACCATAAATTCCGACATCTTTCAGCGACAGAACACCGGCGAGTATCCACTTCTCGCTGTTTAACTGCAGCCAGCCGCTTAAACCCCATATCACAAAAGGGAGCGCATAGAGCCTGATCCGTTTTATGTGCTTTGCCGCCAGGCCCTTGTAACCGGATTCCGCCGGACCAGGTATGTTTTTCTTTACAAAGATATAATTTTTGATAAGCGCGAATATCAGGCTGAGGAGCGCCATAATGATCAGAGCATTAAGGAGCGTCATTTCGCGGTAGAGAACCAATGCGATAATCAGCAACGCCAGCAGAAGCCTCTCCGTAAACTGCAGTATGGAGTTTAATTTGCGGTGCCGAAGTATATTAAATGCAGAATTGAAAAACTCGGTGTATTTCCCCGCGGTTATGAACAGGACGGAGGATAGCAGCAGGAGAAATGCCGTTTCGCTGAATCTGGTTAGGATCAAAGCGGCAACAAGCCCGATCAGGAAGAACATAACCGTGGATTTAACAATAAACCGTGACATAAGGCGGGTGAAGATGTTCTTTTCCCCCTCAGCCTCGGCCGTATAATAGAATTTCAAAAATGACTGCTGCGCCGGGCCGTAATACATAAATGAAATAAAAGCAGAAACCGTAATGATAATGGTATAAAAACCAAACTCGGCCTGTCCCGCCTTGCTCAGCATCTTAACAACGATGAAATTAGAAACAAGTATAGAGAACTGCCCGAGGAGGAACCAGAAGAATTCCCCGCGGGAGGATTTTGATTTTGTATAAAGCTGCTCGCCGATCTCCTTAAAGAAGCTGATCCGCATTGTTAAAACTTACGATTTTGCGTATAAAAAAATAAAATTAAAAATACCCTGATTAAATTAAGAAATTAAAGGCAATATAAACTTGGTTTATCCGGAGTTTCGGGAAGGCGGCGATTCTCAGAAGGAGAACCGGATAATATCATCCTTCACCAGCAATTTATACCGGCTGTTTTTAGCGCTCACTAAGGCATTCAACTCCTCAATTTTAGGATAATCGCCTTCGCCGGTGAAAAGCCGCGCATCATCAATTAAGATAATGTGGTCAAAATTCCGGCCGGAAAATATTGCTTCAAGTTCCTCCGGCACGGGACATTCTTTTTTGCCGAGGGCGGTGAAATCCCCCGAATAGTGTCCGTCCAGCCAGAAGAGGGCGGGTTCATCCAGTTTGACAACGATATCTCGGAGGACCTCACCGCTGTCCCCCTGCCAGAGGAAGACATTACTGTCCTTCAGAAATCTTTTTTTTGCCAACTCAAAAAGTTCAGGGCTGAGTTCGACTGAATGAAGTGATTTGAAAAAGCGTTTCTGCGCCTCGATCATATCACCAAGAAAGGTACCTGTTTCAACCAGCACATTACAGCCGTACTTCTCGCGGTATTCCCTGATCGCGTTCTGTTTCACGATGTGGGGAGGAGGCGACGGGCGCCCGTTTTTAATCCATTGCCGGTATTCGTATTTCTCCCGGAGGGAAAAAACAAATTTGGGAATTAATTTCTTTACGGTTTTTCTAAAGGATTTTTTCATTTTCTCATATATAATCTTAAACTGTAAATATAGCAATAAATCAAACTTTTGTTCCTCTTCAGGGCACAAAAATGATTCTAACAAAATCGAGATCCGGGAGCATATTCTGGTCTATTCGTTTTGAAACATCTAACAACCTTGGACAAAATTGCGATATCCGGACTTTTGAAACCACGCCGGACAGATTTACTCGCGGGAAAAATCTTGTTTTTTATTGTTATCTTAATAACGATAATTTATGCAATTTTACCGGATTGTAAGTACTAAAATTGTTCAGATAGCTGAAGTCATAGAATATCTGCCGGACATTCCTGTTCCGGGATCCGGAAAGAAAGCCTTTATACTATATTGAAAGAACATAATGTCATTTAATATATCTTCGGTTACGATAGCCAAGAACGAAGAGAGGAACATTGCCCGGTGTATCCGCAGCCTTGAGGGCGTGGCTGATGAGATAATCGTTCTGATTGACAACGAAACCTCGGACAGAACTGAGCCGATCGTTTCTGAATTTAAGAATGTCAGGCACCAGAGGGCCGAGTGGGAAGGTTATTCCCGCACCAAAAAGAAGGCGATAGATATGGCTTCAAATGACTGGATCCTCTGGATCGATGCCGATGAGGAACTTACTCCCGCGCTCCGTGATGAGATCCTTCAGATGAAAAAAAATGAACCAGGGTTAAAGCAGTACTCAATTCCGCGTAAAGCGTACTTCCTGGGTAAATGGATAAAACATTCCGGGTGGTATCCCGGAAGGGTCATCAGGTTCTTCAACAGGAAATTTTCTTCTCTTTCCGATAATGACGTGCACGAAAAACTTGTCACTACAGGTGAGACCGGAAAGCTGATTAA
>CAIMOS010000035.1 GCA_903843135.1 uncultured Ignavibacteriales bacterium
TGTAAATGAAGTGAAGCCGGCAGGGAGCCACACTGTAAGCTTCAACGCATCCAATCTTCCGAGCGGTGTATATCTGTATGAACTGAAAGCAGGCTTTTCGGCAGGTTCAGGTACCGTTAACTTGGCGAAGAAGATGACGGTGTTGAAATAATTGATCATTGATAATTGAGAGACGTGGTTAAACTGCGCCTTTTTTATGTGCGCCCGGCACATTCATTAACTCGGAGGTGAAAGCCCTTTGCGAGCAAGGTAGTGGTAATCGCAAATCAAAGGCAAGGGCGTCCATAACGAGGTGGGAAGGATGCCGGAGACAAACTCCCGATCTGACTAACAGGAACAGTATAGCGAAGCAGATACAGGTGGGCAAGTTTGCAAATCAAAACGAAACCTAACACTACCCGAAATGTGAAAAGGTAAATGCAGAAGAAATGTGGGAATAAGTTGAAGCAACTCAAGTGTGGCAGGTTTATCGAGCCCCCGAATACGTATAGCACTTAAGGCGAGACGAGGGCGGCAGAATTAATCTTCCGCCCCCTTCTCGATTAATAGGATTCAGCTTTCTGTGCGAGGCGGGCGTTTTTCTTGTCCATTTCGGTAAGGAATTTTTTTCTGATGCGGATTGACTCTGGGGTGATCTCAGCCAGTTCTTCATCAGTTATCCACTCGAGCGCCTGTTCAAGCGTGTGAATTTTTGGCGGTTCGAGGCGGATGGCTTCATCAGCGCCGGAGGCACGCATATTTGTAAGCTGTTTTGTTTTGGTTATGTTTACGCGCATATCGTTATCACGTGAGTTCTCGCCGACAACCATGCCTTCATAAACCTTTGTGCCCGGTTCAACGAAGAAAACCGCGCGCTCCTGAAGTTTGAACATAGCGTAAGCGGAAGCAATCCCTTCCTCCATTGCAACAAGCGCGCCGCGCTGGCGCTGTATGATATCTCCCTTAAATGGTTCATAGCCGTGGAAATTATGATGAAGTATCCCGTTACCCCGCGTGTCGGTGAGGAATTCAGAACGGTAGCCGATTAATCCTCTGGACGGCACAAAAAATTCAACCCTGGTATTTTCGTTGAAGGTGATCATATTTTTCAGCTCACCTTTCCGTTTGCCGAGTTTTTCGATGACGATGCCTACAAATTCTTCGGGGACGTCAATTATCACGTGCTCGACCGGTTCGCACACGACGTCGTCGATTTTCTTAAGTATAACCTGGGGTTTGCTCACCTGCAGTTCGAAATTCTCACGGCGCATATTCTCAATTAAGATTGCAAGATGTAATTCGCCTCGTCCGCTGACCTTGAATGTATCGGGGAACTCGGTCATTTCGACACGGAGCCCGACATTTGTTTTCAGCTCTTTTGAAAGGCGTTCGCTGATGTTGCGGGTAGTTACATATTTGCCCTCCCTGCCGGCAAACGGTGAGTTATTGACAATAAAATTCATTGTGATACGCGGTTCTTCAACAGCCAGAATCGGGAGAGGTTCTGGATTTGACGGATGTGCGAGCGTGTCGTTGATATCGAGGTCTTCAAGCCCTGCAACCGCAACTATATCGCCGGCGAAAGCTTCATTTGTTTCAACTCTTTTTATGTTTTCGTACAGATAGAGTTTAGTGATCTTAGCTTTTATTTTATCACCTGTACCGGTAATTAGAACGGTATCTTCGCCAACCGTAATTTTCCCTGAATGGATTTTCCCGATACCGATTCTTCCAAGGTAATCATTATAATCAATAGCCGAGATAAGGAGGCGGTAAGGCTCGTCAAACGCCACATTAGGATGAGGAATTTTTTCTATGATCAGGTCGAGCATTGGCTGAAGATTTATATCTTCGTCGGTGAGTTTAAGTTTTGCTTTGCCCTGTTTTGCTATCGCGTAAACATAAGGGAAATCAAGCTGATCATCATCTGCGCCGAGACTTACGAAGAGATCAAATACTTCGTTGAGTACTTCATCGGGACGTGCGTCTTTGCGGTCGATTTTGTTTATCACAACAATTGGTTTCAGCCCGAGTTCGAGAGATTTTCGCAGCACAAATTTTGTCTGAGGAAGTGGCCCCTCAGCGGCATCCACAAGAAGAAGCACGCCGTCGACCATCTTAAGTGTTCGTTCGACTTCTCCGCCAAAGTCGGCGTGGCCCGGGGTGTCTACGATATTAATTTTATAATCTTTGTACTGTACGCTGAGGTTTTTTGCAAGGATCGTAATCCCGCGTTCTTTTTCGATTGCGTTAGAGTCCATAACTCTTTTTTCGACCTGCTGGTTTTCCCTCCAGGCTCCTGTCTGTTTTAAGATGTGGTCAACGAGCGTAGTCTTTCCGTGATCAACGTGCGCGATAATCGCAATATTTCTAATCTTTTCGGGTGTGTTCAAAAGTATCCTGTTTCTTTATATATTCATTAAAACTTAGTGTCAAATTAATTGTGCCGTATGTTAAGAATGTCGCCGTCCTTAACTATGTATTCCTTGCCTTCAAGGCGCCAGGCGCCGGCTTCTTTGCATTTCGCGATAGAACCGTGAGTCATAAAATCATCGTACCCAACAACTTCAGCGCGGATAAACTTGTTATAAAAATCGGAATGGATCACTCCCGCGGATTCCTGTGCTGTCATTCCCTTTGTGATGGTCCAGGCGCGGCACTCATCTTCTCCCACGGTGAAGAATGACTGAAGGCCCAGCATATTATAGAATGATCCGAGAATACGATCAAGCGCTGAATCAGTGATGCCGAAGTCCTGCATAAACACGCCTGCTTCTTCTTCCGGGAGGGAGGAGAGTTCAAATTCAAACTGCGCGAAAAACGGGACTATCGTAACTTTATGTCCTGGGAAATTGTCCTCGATCTGGCGGACAAGCGATTCAACTTTATCTTTGGAGTTTTCATCAAGATTGATTCCGATTATTGTCGGTTTCAGTGTAAGGAATTGGTAGCCTGACAGTGTCTTCTTTTCGTTCTCATCAAGATGAAGGAGACGTATAGGGAGTTCCTTATTAACGTGTTCCTGAAGTTTTGTGAAAACCGGAAGTTCACGCTGCAACTGTTCAGTTTTGGATTTTAGAATGTCCTTTTTAATTTTCTCAAGGCGGTTCTCGATCATAGCCATATCTGAAAAGAGAAATTCTGTTTCAAGGAAAATGATGTCCCGCAGAGGATCGATAGTATTTTCCGGATGGGGAACCGCGTCGTTCTCAAACTGGCGGACGACGTGAAGCAGCGCATCACAATTTTTAACTTTATTCAGAAAATCAGACGTTATCTTGACCTTGCCGTCATCGCCGACCTGCAGGCCCGCGACGTCATCAATTTCCAGAGTGGCATTAATCTGTTTTTTGGGATTAAAAATTGATGTCAGTTTGTTCAGTCTCTGGTCGGGTACTTTAACTACTGTACGGGTCTGATCCGACTTCCCCTGGGGGGCGCCAGCACTGTTCAAAAGTGTCTTAAAAAGCACACTTTTACCGGTATTTTGAAGGCCTATCAAGCCAATTTGCATAGAAATTCCGAAAATTATTTAAACTACTAATATACGGAATCCGGGGCATTTTTTTAAGTCACCTTCCTGTGCCCCCAATCTATAATTATTTGGCTGATAATAAAAATGATACCTATATTTAAGGATATATATTTTTCTAATTTAATTTCAATGAGGTTCTTGATGCATAGGATGCTACTTCATTCCTTAATGCTTTTAGTTCTCTTCTCCTCCGGCGCTCTCTTCGCACAGTCCAGCGGAAAAATCGCAGGTACTGTGAAGGATAAAGAAACAGGTGAGCCGATACCTTTCGCAGCTGTTAAACTTGAAGGGAAAACTTTGGGAGCAGCCGCGGATGTTGACGGTAATTACGTGATTCTTAATGTCCCTCCCGGTTTATATTCAGTGACTGCAAGTCTGGTTGGTTATCAAAAAACTACAATCCGTGACATCAGAGTCAATGTAGATTTTACCGCAAAAGTAAATATCGAACTCAGTTCCGGATCCGTGGATCTGCCCCCTGTAATTATCCAGGGAGACAGGAATCCGCTTATCAGAAAGGACCTTACTAATCCCACAGTAGCGATCAATGCTGAAAGCATTCAGGAACTTCCTGTTGATCAGATAAGCGATGTAATCAAACTACAGGCTGGCGTTGTTACCGGCAACGGAGGTGATTTACATATCAGAGGCGGCAGAGGCGATGAGATAGCTTTTACGCTGAACGGAATTTCGCTAAATGATCCTTACGGAAACCAGAATTCCATCGGAATAGCAACTAACGCTGTTCAGGAGGTTTCTGTTTCAACCGGAACTTTCAGCGCACAGTACGGCAACGCGCTCAGCGGCGTAGTTAACTATGTTACCAAAGAAGGCTCTGAAAAATATACATTCGGCCTTAGAGGTTATTTCGGTGATTATCTTTCTTCACGTGATAATCTGTTTACCAATATAAATGAAATTAATCCGGTCAACCGTGCAAGGACAGAACTTACACTTGGCGGCCCGATACCGGTACCCGGTGACGCAAAGTTTTATGTATCGGGTGTTTTTGAGAATTTTATGGGCAGGCTTTACGGTAAAAGGTTATATAATCCGACTGATTCATACCTCAGCCGCGAATCATTTAAATCCACTGACACCCGCTACGGCAGCTCAACTGATCCGTACTATTTTAATCCGTTCAGCACAGGCGGAAACGGACTTCCGACAGGAGACGGTAAAGTTGTTCCGATGAATCCTTTCTTCAGTTTTAACATCCAGGGTAATCTTAGCTATAAGTTCACCCCGACGCTGAAACTGAAATACGAAGTTGTTTTCGACAAGGGTGAATCCAAAGGATACAGCACTTCGTTCAAGTATAATCCTGACGGCGTAGGGACAAATTACAGCGACGGCCTTGTGCAGTCACTCGACTTCACGCATACTGTTGCTGAGAATATGTTCTATACCCTTAAAGCATCATACGGGATCAATAAATCAAAATATCAGTTATACGACAATTACAACGATCCGCGCTACCTCCCGACAATTTATCTCAGAACTATTCCGAACACAACTTTCTATGCAGGCGGTACTGACAATTACAGAATCTCCCGCCAGACGAATACTTTCGGCTTCAAGGGAGATATGGTTGCACAGTTGTTTAATATTCACGAGTTCAAGTCAGGTTTCGAATTAAGGCTCCACGATCTGTGGGTTGAATCTTATTCAGTTGAGATCGGGAAAGCTAATGCCGACGGTTCATTCGGATCGCTCACAAACGATGACCTTCTCTATAACAGCAGCCTGAGTCTGATCAGAAGGATTCCGACATCTCCGGCACTTTACAATAATTATACAAAATACCCGATGAACCTCGCGTTCTATCTGCAGGATAAAATCGAGTTTGAATCTTCATTTATTCTGAACGCAGGTTTGAGATATGAAATGTTTGACCCTGCATCGCAGTATAATCCGAATTTGTCAAAGAACCTTGTCGATTCGCTTTACGGATTCATAAACGCGTATAATACCGACGCGGAGATCAAGCATACACTCTCCCCGAGAATCAGTATGTCATATCCGGTAACTGACAAAGCGGTTATCCGCCTTTCATACGGACATTTCTACCAGATCGGCCAGCTTGCGTCGCTTTATTCGAACTCTAATAACTACGTGACCAATTTCGGTTCAACCCCGACATTTGGGAATACAAACGTAGAACCTCAGCGTTCGGTCCAGTATGAAGTCGGATTGCAGCAGCAGTTGACGGAAGACTTTAAATTTGACCTTACGGCGTATTACAAGGACGTAAAAAATTATATCTACACGCAGACGATGTTTACCAGCACCGGGCGTGAATTTTATCTCCTTACAAACCTTGCATACTCAAATTCACGCGGCGTTACACTTTCGTTCCTCAAGAGAAGGTCCCCCGGAAGTATGTTCTCAGCTTCAATTGATTATACCTTCTCCGTTGCGGAAGGAAGCAAAACTGAACCGGCAGAGGAAATCTTCTTTAGTGAAGTATCCGGCAAGCAGTCTGAAACATATTTAGTTCCTCTCGGTTTTGACAGGACACACGTTATCAATGCAACTATGTCATTTACCGAACCTGAGGACTGGAATCTGGGACTTGTATTTACATTAGAAACAGGCACTCCCTACACAGTCGTTCTTCCTTCGAACCTTGTTCAGGTGAGATACGATCAGAATTCGGATAACCAGCCGATTAACTGGAACGTCAATATGAAGTTTGAAAAATACTTCGATATCTTCGGGTATGATCTGACAGTGTTCCTGCAGGTTGAAAATTTGTTTGACACACAGAACGAATTGTACGTTTACTCCAGTTCGGGCCGTTCTCTTTCAAACGTAGAACAGATCCAGAGCGCGATACAGTTTAACGATATCAGGCGGAGGATCGCGCGCGGAGACGCGGGACTCTTCGGAATGGACCAGATAGACGGGTATTATTCAAAGCGTCCCGAGAGAGTAAGTTCACCGCGCGAACTCAGACTCGGTTTTTCATTAATAATTAATTAAGGCTAACATCTGATATGAAGAATTTTAAGTTTTTAATTATAGTTTTAAGCCTTATAACCGCTGCATTCAATTACGCGCAGGATAATGATAAAAAGTTAAACCTCAGCCTCAAAGGGATGCAGTATGAGGATATGGTAAGAATTTTCGGTGACAATTATAAAGGTAACAGAGTATTCAAAACTGCAGGCGAAAGCAGGGAAATACGCGAAGTAATTATTAACGGAAATAAAATCACAACAGTTCTGTTCAACTACGGTTCGATCACAAAACCGAACTATCTCGGCAACCGCGCGGACTTAGTATGGAACAGTTTAGGATACGGTTTTGAATTCGGACCTCTTGCGGCCGGTGTCGTTGCGAATCCAAGAGCCGGCGGCGGTTTTGATACTCTCAAGATCACTTCCGATTCATACATTCTGACATCGCAGGGTGATTATAACCCCGACGGTACACTTAAGTGGGGATGGCTGCCGAAATCAGGTTACGCTGATCCGGCATCGCTTGAGATCGCACGCCTGAATGCGCCCGACAATAATAAAGACGGTAAACCGGATTCCTGGCCCGAAAGATGGTATTCTCCCGGGGCCGGTAAATATGTATGGCCGGCATTTTTAGGCGACCAGGCAACCGCGCCGGATGAAGAAGTCTATTATGTTATGGACGACTATACGAACGCCGAATTTCCGTATTATCCTTTCCCGGGTGATTCAACAAAAAGGGGTCTGGGTCTTGATATGGAAGTCCGTGTTCTTCAGTTTAATAATCCTTTGGCCGAGGACGTTATGTTCCTGGTTTACCAGGTTACAAATGCGAGCGAGAAGGATCTGCCGAAAGTATATTTTGGTATGCAGGGTGATCCGCACGTCGGCGGACCGAACGATTGGGGTGATGACCGCGCATATTTTATTCCGGCCACCGGTTCTTTAGCTGATCCTTATGTACAGCGCGCGAGAAATATGGTTTACGCGTGGGATGACGACGGCAAAGGCGACGGCGGGAAAAAATGCGGTTACTTCGGATGGAAGTTCCTTGAGTCCCCGACATTATCCAATGATGCAATTGACAATGATGACGACGGTATTACCGATGAAACTCCTTTTAATACTAAGGGAACATATATCGACGGTATAACCGTGTCGCTGACAACAGGCATTTCCGATATCACAAAATATACTGCAGTTTACGGCGCCCCCCGCGCCCGCTGGAGCGGTGATGAGGACGGTGACTGGGACAAGACAAAAGATGATATCGGCATCGACGGTATCGGCCCTGATTCTCCAAACTATCCGGGACAAGATTACGGTGAAGGGGACGGGTTCCCATCACAGGCATTTTATTCAGACGTGAATAACAATAATAAATACGATGCAGGCGAACCTTTAACCGATCTGCATATTCCCGGTTATAAATGGGCGGGATCCGAAACTTCGTTTGGTATGAGAGACATTACCGAATCGGACCAGATCGGACTTTCCAGTTTCCACGCTGCCGGTTACGGTGAATCAATATTCCCGAGAGACGACGCGAAGATGTGGGAATGGTTATCCTCAAACACCATTGATCCGAACCAGGAACTGCTTAACGAGGAAGGCGACAATATTTTTAACTTCGGTACGGGGCCTTTGTCTCTGGAACGCGGAGAAACACAGAGATTCTCGATGGCGATTTTGTTCGGTGACAATCTTAATGATCTCGTGCTGAACGCTGAGACCTCTTCGAGAGTTCTTGAATCAGATTACCGTTTTGCGAAGCCGCCGGAAAAACCAATCGTTAGAGTTGTACCGGGACACGACAAAGTAACTCTTTACTGGAACACAGAATCCGAGGCATCATTCGATCCGTTCCTCCGGGCATTCGATTTCCAGGGATATAAGATATACAGGAGCCGTGACTATACTTTCTCCGATGTATATACAATAACTGACGGAAACGGAGTGCCTTTCTTAGGACAGGCGTTATTCGATCAGAATACCGGGAAATCCGCCCAGTTCGATCTTAAAGATACGATCAGCGGTTTCCACCCGATTGAATATGCAGGGAGAGGAATAAAATATTATCTCGGCAATAATACGGGACTGGTTCACGAATATGTCGACTCGACTGTAACGAACGGCATTAAATATTATTACGCGGTTGTTGCTTACGATGCGGGTTCAGATAAATTCGGAATACCCCCGACAGAAACACAGGCCGCGATATCAAAAGACGCCATTACGGGCAAACTGAAATTTGACGTAAACACTGCGGAAGCAACCCCGGGCCCGGTTCCAAGCGGTATTTCGGACGCACAGGCGGGGATCAACGGAGCGCCAACTGCAATCGGAACGACAAATTCTACCGGAACAATAAGAGTCGGAGTCCTTGAAAACTATGTGGTCCCGGAGAAATTGTATGTTGTTGCTTTTAATGACAGCGTCACATACACCCTCCTTGATTCAACCGGCGTGAATGAAACGTTCGTATCGAAGGATACGGTTTATGTAACTCTTTCAAGCGTTAACATTGTCAGGGGCAGCGTTGAAGTTTATACTTCAGGCAATACTCTTGTAGATACTACTAAATACGATGTGAATTATGACGCGGGCAAAATAAAGGCGCGCACGAGCGGAGCGCTTGCAAGCGGTGAAACCTTTAAGGTCAGATACCGTTATTACCCGGTTTACAGAAGCAAACTCGTCAATGATGAGGACGCGAACAAATCGTTTGAAGGAATGCGTATTTATATTAAGAATGACTCCCTGTCGATCGATTATGCAAAATCCGGTTTCTCCGATAAAACCGTGAATAACTTATACACGATTAATCATTACTATCATACCGTAGGCAGCGCCCAGTTAAGAGTTAAGTACCGCGCTGACTGGGAGATAAGATGGAATTCGCTCGATTCAGTTAAAACAGTGGTTGGCGCTGATACAATATATCAGTGGGCTGAAGTCGGAGATACTGCCAGGGCGGCTACCTCACCAGCGCTGAGAACTGTTAAAACACCTTTCAGAATCGTAAACGTGACCGATAATCTTCCTGCTACTTATTTAATTGTTGATAAAAACAACAAGACAAAGAATAAATGGGACTGGGGCGAAACAATAGTATTACAGCCGCAGGGTGAAACAGGATTAAAGACCAGTTATGAAGTAATCATCAACAGGCCTAAAAACGATTCCGTTACCACTCCGGTTTATCCGGAGAGGGGCGACGTATTCACAGTGTTTAATAAAAAACCTTTCAGGGCCGGAGACAAATTTAAATTTGAAACCAAAGAATTTGCCTTTGAACAGGTTACAGCAAAGAGTATGCTAGATGAAATTATAGTTGTTCCGAATCCTTATGTCGGTTTCAGCACTTCCGAAGAACCGGGGCTAAGCCCTACTTCAAGAGGAGACCGCAATATCCAGTTCAGGCATCTCCCTCCGACGTGTACGATCAGGATTTACACCCTGACCGGCGAATTGGTAAAGACTCTTCAGAAAGATGATCTGACAGGATTTATCAGCTGGGACCTCCTGACCTCAGAAGGACAGCGTACGGCATACGGCGTTTATATCTACCACGTGGATGCGCCGGGTGTTGGTGAAAAAATCGGCAGATTTGCTTTAATTAAATAAGAAGTGAACGGAGCAACAATGAAAAATTTAGTATATAAAATTATAGTTCTGGCGGTTATAGCCGGATCGGTAAATATCAATGCGCAGATGTTCCGCAACACTTCTAAAGTCGGTACAACTGTAGCATCATTCTTAAAAATCGGCGCGGGCAGCCGCGCTCTGGGTATGGGCGGCGCTTACGCGGCAGTAAGCAACGATATCTACTCACTCTACTGGAACCCTGCCGGAATCACAAGATCCCAGGCGAACGGCGAAGTTGCGTTCAACCACGCTGAATGGCTCGCGGACATATCTTACGATTTCGCGGCTGTTTCGTTAAAGGTTGATGATATCGGAACACTTGCTTTCTCAGTTACATCATTAAGCGTGCCTGAAGAAAAAGTGCGTACGATAGCTTACCCGGACGGAGACGGCCGTGTATGGGATGCGGGATCACTCGCGTTCGGTATTGGTTACGCGCGCCAGTTGACGGATAAATTCTCAATCGGATTTAACTTCAAGTACATCCGCGAAAGCATCTGGAACACCAGCGCATCAGGCGTGGCGCTTGATATCGGAACTTATTATGTTTCACCGTTCAATGATATGATCATCGGCGCAAGCTTCTCCAATTTCGGGACGAAGATGCAGTTAGACGGCAGGGATATATTATTCAATTATGACCCGGACGGTGACCCTGAACAGGGAACGAATAACATCCTCTCAAAATATGATATGGGAACATTCGATCTTCCGCTTACATTCAGGCTCGGACTGGCGATGGATGTTTACAAGGACCGCTATTTCAGAGTAACCACTGCCCTGGATGCAACTCATCCTAATGATAATACAGAATATCTTAACGGCGGCGTTGAACTTTCCTACAACGAAATGTTTATGCTGCGGGCAGGATATAAGTCAATATTCCTGAAGGACAGTGAGCAGAGCCTTACACTGGGCGGCGGTTTTAACTATGAGATTCCTGATATGATGACAATCGGCGTTAACTATGCGTGGGCTGACTACGGAAGACTTAAATCTGTTCAGTTTCTTGATTTAACAATAAAGTACTAATTAGAACTTCCGGGCTCCGCCTTAAAAGCGGAGCCTTTTTTTTATTATGTCTGATTCATCCGGCTTAAAAAAACATCTTAATCAAATTGAAAAGCGCCTTGACGCGCATTACGGTACGCCCGGCAGGCTTAAGAAAGCTGATCCGCTCGATATCCTTATCGGGACTATACTCTCGCAGAATACTAACGACAACAACTCTTATAAAGCTTTCCTTAATCTGAAAAATGCATTTAAGTCCTGGGATGAGGTTGCCGAATTGCCAAGGACAAAAATTGAGAAACTGATTAAGACCGCTGGCCTTGGCAAACAGAAATCCGCGGCGATTAAGGGTCTCCTGAGTTATCTGAAAAATGAGAAGGGAAGTGTCACTCTCGATCATCACAAAAAGATGAGTGATGACGAAATTATAGATGAGATGACGTCACTTCAGGGAATCGGCCTGAAGACAACATCCTGCCTGCTTCTGTTCGCTTATGGCAGGAATGTCTGTCCGGTAGATACACACGTTCACCGTGTTCTGAACAAAACCGGGGCAGTGAAAACATCCTCGCCTGATAAAACGTATAAAGAAATTGCGGACAATCTTCCCGCGGAGCGTGCTTATCATCTTCACACAAATCTTCTCAAACTCGGAAGGGAATACTGCCGTCCTACGGATCCTGCCTGCTCTGAATGCCCGATAAATAAACTGTGCGCTTACAAAGGAAAAGAAATTGCCTCCGGAGAAAAGCGTTTTAATGACACAATCCTTCTGCTGGACGCGATCTGATTATGTGGGTATTGTACGCAGGGCTTAATCCGTTTATTGATTCGACCCGGAATATATTCAGCAAGAAGGCTTCACGGAACATTGACCCGATGCTTATCTCGCTGGCGAATAACGGCATTCCGATGGTTCTTTTCTCTCCGGTGATTTTTTTTGTTGATTTCAAATATGATGCAGCATACTTTACTTCGCTGATAATATCGGCATTAATCAATATTGCCGCGGTCTTGCTTTATCATAAGGCTTTGTCGAAAGGCGATATTTCAGAAGTTGTTCCTATGCTCAGTTTCACGCCTCTGTTTTTGTTATTGAGTTCCCCGGTTCTGATCGGAGAATTTCCGTCAGTGTACGGTGTGATAGGAATTCTGCTGCTCGTTGCCGGTTCTTATTTGCTGAATATAAACAACCTGAAGCAGGGAATTATCAAACCTTTCCGGTCGCTTATCAAGAACAAGGGAACGAGATATATGCTTATAGTTGCATTTATCTGGAGCATCTCCGCGAATTTTGATAAGATAGCCATCGCGCATTCGTCCGTCTGGCAATATGCTTTTACGGTGAATGTGTTAATCACCGCGGGGATCGGAGCTATTGTGATCGCGAAAAAGAAATTCAGCGCCGGGCAGATAAAACTGGAAAGGACAAATCTGCTGCTAGTCGGGCTTTTGACAACTGCCGGTTTTTACGTGCATATGACCGCGCTGTCCCTGACGCTTGTTGCTTACGTGATTGCCTTTAAGAGGATGGGAGGGATGATATCAGTAGTGTACGGCAGAGTATTTCTCGGCGAAACGAATATCCGCGCACGTTTTCTCGGCGCATCACTGATGTTCGCGGGCGTTTTATTTATCTTACTTTTTTAGTAAGGCGTTTATTATTTTTATGACATTAAAAGCTAAATACAATAATTACAGAAGAAAATGATGAGATTATCGATTAACGTAGACCACGTTGCCACACTTCGAAACGCAAGGGGTGAGTCGCAGCCCGATCCGGTGACATTCGCACTAATGGCGGAAGAAGCCGGCGCGGACGGAGTTGTGGTCCATCTGCGCGAGGACAGGCGGCATATTAATGAGAGGGATGTTTACCTTCTGCGCGACCTGGTAAAAACAAAACTCGATCTTGAGATGTCCTGTTCTGATGAGATAATCAGGATTGCCGGGAAAGTGTTGCCGGAACTTGCAACGCTTGTACCGGAGAAGCGGCAGGAACTTACCACCGAGGGCGGACTGAATGTCCTTGATAATATGGAACTTGTCGGGAATACAATTAACCAACTGCACGACAGCGGAATATTAGTTTCTCTTTTCATCGAACCTGATCTGAACCAGATAGACGCGGCGAAGGAACTCGGCGCGGACTTCATCGAGATACACACGGGTGTATTTGCAAACCTGGTAAAAGAGGAGGAGCAGATAGAGGAACTTGACCGGATAAGCATTGCGGCAAAGCACGCTAAGAAACTGGGGCTGGGAGTTAACGCCGGCCACGGGCTTAATTATCAGAATATCAAACTTTTCCGGGAACTCACCGATATAGATGAAGTAAGTATCGGACACGCGGTAATTGCGAAGGCGCTGATCGTGGGTGTCAAAGAGGCTGTTAGGGAGATGGAAGCGCTGATTAACAGACAACAGTAACGGTGTCAGTGTCAGTAACAGTAACGGTGTCAGTGTCAGTAACA
>CAIMOS010000036.1 GCA_903843135.1 uncultured Ignavibacteriales bacterium
AGTTATCGATATAGATAATCCGGAGCAACTTGCAAAGTTGCGTAACGGGCGATCCTATGGCTTTATATGAGAACGGCCCGCTTTCGCGGGCCGCCTTTGGTTATCTTAATTGATAATTGTTAATTGTTAATTGATAATTATTTGAGCAACATCATCTTCATTGTCTTTTCGAATTTGCCTGCTGTAAGTTTGTAGATATACATTCCCGAGGCATATTTCGATGCGTCGAACTTAACAATGTAGCTTCCCGTTTCCTGTTCTTTGTTTACCAGTGTCGCGACTTCATTTCCGATTACGTCGTAAACTTTCAGTGTTACCAGTGTTTTTTCCGCCACCTGGAATTTCACTGATGTCGCAGGGTTGAACGGATTCGGATAGTTCTGGTCAAGCGCGAATGTGAACGGCGATGTAAGATCCACTTCAACCACTCCGCTGTATGTAGCCGTTCCGTCAAAATCTACCTGGCGCAGGCGATATGAGAACTTGCCTGAGTTCACGGATTTATCCGTATAAGCATATTCTTTGCCTGAAGCTGATGTTCCGGCGCCGGCTATAAATCCGATCTTCGTCCACGATCCGTTTGCGGATTTGCGCTCAATTTCAAAACCGCTGTTGTTAAGTTCAGTTGAGGTCTTCCAGCTTAACCTTACATTTCCATCTACAACAGACGCGCCAAATGAGGTAAGTTCTACAGGAACCGGCGTGAGCGTGTTCTTAAGGATGTAACCGTTTGTTCCGACGGTGAAGAAAGCGCTAGAGTTATTCTGGCCGAAGGAGAGAGATGATCCGTTTAATGTAGCGCCGCCCGTATTTTTCATCGTCCAGTTGAGTCCGCCGTCGTAGGTAATATAGAATACTCCTGTCGAACCGAATACAGCAAATATACTGGCATTATAAACTTCGAGGGTATAATGCGTATATGTGCTTCCTGTTGGTTTAGATAATGTATCCCACATCACGCCGCCATTGGTAGTTTTGTATATCCTTCCGCTGCCGCCAACCATATAACCCAGGTTGTCATCAACCATTCTCACATCGTAGAGAAATCCGGTATAAGCATCAATAGTTGAATCTCTTCTCCAGGTTGATCCGCCGTCGGTCGTGCTGTAAGGCCTTGGTTCCCAAGTTACGATAGTACCTTTATTCGCGTCACGCATATGTGATCCATATACCTGGCCAGCGGATGTAGCCGTTAATCCGTGTGACTGAGCAACCCAGTTTAATCCGCCATCGGTGGTTTTGAAAATAAAGTTAGCTAAAGTGCTTGGTGCGCTGGCGAAAACCCATCCGGTGTTTACATCAACAAAATCAATTTTTCTGAAAGTTGCGCCTGTGGGGAGGCCGACCGCAACCAGTGAATCCCAGGTAGCGCCGCCGTTTGTTGTTTTATAAACAGAACTGTTTGTTCCCGACATATATCCGGTGTTATTGTCCACCATATCAATGCTCCACATCGCGGAGACTTTATTCGGCCAAGGTAAAACAGACCAGTTAGTGCCGCCGTCTGTTGATCTTGCAACCTGGTCGGCAGAATTGCCGGCTGAAGTTGGCGCGCCAACGGCAATTACTGTTCCCGTCGGGCTGGAAGACCAAACATCATTCCATGTCCCGGGTTTACCAAGGTAAGTATGAGCGGTAGGTGTGGCTGATGCGCCGAACCTCGACTGTACGAGCCCGAAAGCGCCTACTGTAACTACAGTATCTCCTGTTGAGGTGAATGCTGATGCATACATCGTACTCGTCCATGGCTGGGCCGGATTCAACAGGGCTAACGTATCCCAGGAAACGCCATTGTTGGAAGTCTTGTAAACATTGAAGCTTGATCCGGTTATATAAAAGTTACCGTTCAAATAATCAAGTTCCCAGTGTGTGTTTGTTGTAGGAAGGCCCGTGCTTGCAGCTGCCCAGGTTGCGCCGCCATCGGTTGAGATGCGTGCGTTACCCACAGTTCCCACTGCCATTACCGCGCTGGTCACACCTTCCATTTTATAAACGCTGAATGATGCACCCGTAGCTACGGTAGCAAAAGTAGCTCCGCCATCAGTTGAACGCTGAACGTTACCTGATGTGGTTGCAACTATGATGAGGGTGTCATTCGGTGACCAGACATCATATGCAGTTACTGTTGAAGTGTAACCCGGAACCGAATTCCAGGTACTGCCGCCGTCGGTTGTTTTAAAAATTTTCGGAGTACTTGTTCCGGCAACGTATCCTACCTGGCTGTTGATAAAAGTTACCTGATAAAATATTGTTGTCGCTGATGTTGGGGCCGGAGCTATGGTGGAGACTGTCCACGTCGCACCAGCGTCAGTGGTTTTAAGGATAGAGTTGTTCGCACCTACCGCGACGCCGTTGTTTGCGTCGAAGAAGTGCATATCATATAATGCTGAACCCTGTCCGGATGTTCCCTGGGGTTTGCCTATATTGACAACAAAATCCCAGCTTGCGCCGGCGTTAGTTGTTTTCATAAATGTACCCGCAAGACCAATCGCGTACCAGGTTGTTGGGGTAATCATTTGTACGCCTCTCAGGGTGTTTCCCTGCGGCGACGGGTGCACCCATTTCCAGTCTGAACCAGTCTGTGCAAAAACTGTGATAGCTATAAAGCACCACATAAAAAATGAGTGAAGAAGTAACTTCTTGTTCATTAAGGTATCCTTTATTTGTTAAGTAGTAACGTGATTGAATTGCAACTTAAGTACAGGAATTTCCATCTTCGCCCTAAGAGGAAAAATCCAATTATTATTCAAGTTATTAATAAACTTTTATAAATCAAATAATATTTTCAAAAATCCATGAATATTTATGCATTAATTTCTTGCGTTTTCGTCATCCGCACTCTATATTCTTCATTCTTTGGCGGATCCCATTGAGTTCCTGATACAATATACATTCCGGCGAAAGTGCCTTCAATTCACCTTTTGCACCGGGAGTCATTTCTCCTGATATTTCCAAATGCGCTTTTATATATTAGTACATTCATCTGCCGGTCAGGCGGATTTTAATGAAATAAAATTATCTTCACTCGCTGATCATAAACCGGCGTTGAAAGGTGATTACGTCATAAAATTATGGGTAAGCAGGAAGAGCAAAATTTCTTACGGCAGGTATAAGGACTACGAACTCGCAAAGGGTTATTATCTGTATTTCGGCAGCGCGCGCGGAAGCGGTGGGTTATTCAGCCGCGTCTCGCGCCACTTAGACAAAGACGCTGTTGTGCACTGGCATATCGATAAACTAAAGCATTTTACCGTCACGGAAGAAGTATATATTATCCCATCTGAAATCAAATACGAATGCCGGATGGCGGATTATACCGGTAATCTCCCCGGATTCGTAAAAATACCGGACTTTGGCTGCTCCGACTGCGGCTGCCCTTCACACCTGGTGCACAGCCCCAATAATATAAATCTGAAACAGATACTCAAACAATTCCTGAAAAATAATTCTTCCTTTTAGAGACGGCGGGCACAGGCCCCTCACGTATGCTGATTTTTTTCGTATAGTGTTCAACGATCAGAAATGTTGGTTGACGGATTGAATAAATCTTGATCCGCAAATAAATAAAAATCCCCGGCTGGAGTGGCAGCCGGGGATATATCTGTTAATCATTGAGGACTGAATAATTATCCGGTGCATATAATGCTTCCCTGCCGGATGTTTTTGTTATGGCCTTCCGCCGCCGTGATGGCCGTGTCCGCCGCGTCCGCCGCCGTGATGGGGTTTATTCCAATACAAAGTTATCCATTCTTCAAATAAAACTAATTGGTCTTCTGTTAAAATGAGCCTTACCGATGCAAGGAACTCATCACGCGCAATAACAACAAGCGCTTTCGCTGAGTCACGCGCAATTATGCCGTCTTCAACAAGAGCGCGGATCTCCGTTAACCTGGTAAAAAGGGTGGTTCCGATTCCCTGAAGCAAAACGAACTGATCTTCTGTAAGGGAAAGATAAGCTTTCAGCGAATCCAGCATCCGGAGGTTCCGGAGTGAATCGTGCGTTTGTCTGCCGCTGTCAGCCACAATTGTTCCTGCTGCAGTTTTGGCAAGAGTTGTGTTGTACATTGATGTTTCACTGAACATCGACTCTGTCTGAGTATCAGTCGAAACGGTCGATTCTACCGGATTGTTTTCTTTGCATCCGGTAAGGATAAGCCCGGCGAGAAGGACTGCCCATAAATGCTTCATAGTATTCCTTTTAATTTGTATTTAGAAATAATAAAGTTTCATTATTACTAAACCAAATTACGTGCCAGGAAATCTTTGCTATTACCCCTTATTTATCGCACGCTTCGTTCACAGACTCCGAAATTATTTCGTGTTAACAGCACAATCTTCACCGGTACTAATATTATGCGGGCAATAATTATCGTAGATACAAACATCACGGATAATTATCTGCACTTATTTCAGATAAAGCATCTTACGGGAGAGCACCCTGTCTCCGGCAGATAATCTATATATATAAAGCCCTGATGAGAGGTCATCTGCCGCAAAATCGGCAGAATGATAGCCTGCCTCCTGATGTTTATTAACAAGTGTTTTAATCAGCTGCCCGGTGACACTGTATACGTCCAGGCGGATATATGCCGAAGACGGCAAGGTATATTCAATCCTGGTGGAGGGGTTAAATGGATTTGGATAATTCTGTGATAATGAGATTGAATTTGGTGTCTCAATAACGTCTTCTGCGCCGGTAACAACCGTAATACTGAAGTAATTATTGCTGATATCGAATTGTGCCGGATCAGTGACCGAAATGACTTTAATTATATAGGTGGTATCGGCAGCAAGGCTGTCGGGGATTGTCCATTGATAACTTCCGCAGTTCTCTGCGCCCGACGCAATTTTTGCGTAAAGTGTATCATTTCTGAGAAGCTGAACATTTACCTGGCCCGGCAGGTTATTGCTCCAGGTAATAAAGTTCGCGGTTTTCTTTTTCCATATTTCGCCGCCGTCCGGTTTTTTCACAACAAGGAAAGGCGCTGTTGTGATAAACGATTTTACTGCCGACCAATCGCTCCATCCAAGTTCGTTCCTGCCGCGCACCTTCCAGAAATATCTGGTATTTGCTGCGGGGCTCTGAAGTTTGTAAATACCGGACGCAAGTGTTGAATCGTTTACAACGCCTGAGGTGAACAGGGAGTCTGTTGCGATCATCAGGTGAAATCCCGTTGTAATACCCCGCGAACTGTAGCCGAACATAACGGGCAAAGTCTGGTTTACAGGTTCATCTGATTTCGGCGCGAACGGTATCGGAGAGAGCGGCACAGAGAGTGGTTGTGCTATTCCGAAAATAAACTCACCCGTTCCGTTTGTAGTAATTGAAAGCTTTTTGGTGACGGGATTATATGTTGTTGCCACGGGGCTGAATACCCCCTGGTTTTCCGTACTTCTTCTCCAGACTGTAATTGAAGAAGCCTCCGCCGGCGTGGACGTAAATAAGGAATCAAAAGTTATATCAGCAGTAAAACTGGCAATTCCCAACTGCATCATCGTAACGCGGAACGGAAGCACATTCGGCACCGCGCCGGGGAACTGCAGGTTTTTCGGCGCCGTATCGTAGCGCTTAACATTCAGGTAATTGTATCCGGATATCATCTGCTGAAAATATACTCCGACACCGGTCCGGATATTTGCATCATCAAATGTGTACTGCACTCCCGTCTGCAGGTCCTGTTTTGATATTTCCGCTTTCGCCTTAAAGTCCCTGAAAGGGCTTTTCATCACGCGGAAACTGACCACATTCTGAAGCACCGTCAGCTCAAACGCGGTCTGTTTATCGGGTGTCACTTCGGTAACCGCCGGCAGTCCGGTTAAGCTTGCTGAGCCCCAGCCGATAAGGGTATTGCCGTTGTCAAGACGCTGCGCAGATCCCTGTGTGGCGGCGTAAATATCAGGAGTGTGGCGGAATTCCCATACAAGTGTTGCCGTTTTGTTCACTTCATCAATTTTGTATTCGACTGCGCGTGAGTGCTGCGGAGTGTGGAGCAGTCCGTTGTCAAGGAAGAGGTAATTTCCGTTAGGCAGCAAACTGAGTCCGTGAGGATGCGTAAAATATGTCGGCGCGTTCTCCGGGTGATCATTCAGAAACGTGAACTGGTTTTTCTTTCCGCCGAGGCGCCACATTACATCGCCGGTTTTTCTGTTGAGTTTTATTATATCGCTCGTGAGCCGGCACATCACCAGTATATTTCCGTCGTAATCAACCTGGATGGCGTTCACGTGGATATAGTCAAAACCGACAAGTTTCATATTCTGGTAAGTGTCGGTTATCGGGATCGCGTCCCAGCTGCGCCACTGAAAAATAACTCGCCTCTGAAGATCGAGTTCCTGGACTATCGACCCGTAAACAAGCGCTCCGGGGTTTCCTCCGGTTACAAGCTGGCTCATATCAACCGGCTGAAGATCATACGCGACCATTATAACGTGGCCGTTCGGAAGCATCTGGAATGAATGCGAATCGGAGAGATAACCGTTGCCGCACTGGAGACTGTCGGTTACCGCGAGATTAGTATCCAGCACCATCACTGTCGAGTGCCCTCCGCCGGCATAAGGATAAGTATCGTGCGGCTGGTTGTAAGTAATTAATCCGTTCGGCTGAGTAAAAAAGTTTGTGGTATAATGTTCGTTTGATTTCATATACTTGACATAGTTGCCCGACTTGTCGAGTATGTAATTATAAAATCCTACTCCGGTGAGATCGGTGCTTACGGACATAAAGATATATCCTGGCGCGGGGTTATTGTTTACATTAACCTGTATTCCCGGAAGGTCCGCGGGCAGGGAATCAGCAACTGAATTGGCAAAGGTATTTTTTACCGCGGCGGCCGGAGTCTGCAAGGTCTGATATTCATCAGCAAAGAGTTTCTTCTGGTCCCCGGTAAGAATGATACGTTCTTTAAGCGGAGTAACAGCAAACGAATAAGTGAAAGGCGCGACCGGTGTTTCCGCTGCAGTTATTATTCCTCCCATATAAGTAACGGTCACTGTTTCGCCTTCTGTGAATTTCCGTATCGGCTGTGCTATTATTGTCTGACGATCGTCCGATAATGAAATTGAAGCGCCGGTCTTTCCGCTTTTTGATCCCGTTATGATAAGCGAATTTGCGGAGAGTGATCCGGCATTAATCTCACTCCCGCTATTAATAATAATATTTGTTTCCCGCGAAACCATTTTTGCTCCCGGTTTAGGCGACAAATATTGAGGGAAGTTCTGAGAGTATAATACTGAGGTGAGTGTAAGTAAAAATATAGTAAAGAAAGATTTCATTTATTTTATTCCGGGATTATGGTTTTGCTTTTAAGGTATGCGGGATCAATTAACTTATAACGCACAAAAGAAAAAAGCATTCTTAAAGATAAGGCTTACCGTTTGAATTGCGGTCTGAAATAAATATAATTCAATAAAATATTTTCAACCGTCCGTCATTTCAGCAGAATGGCTTTAACGGTTTTGACAGCGTCTTTCGTCTGCATCCGTACAAAATATATTCCTCCGGCCAGTTCAGTTCCCGAAACACTCAGAGTATGCGTACCCTCCTCACTGCTGTTATCAACAAGTGTTTTGATCTCTCTGCCGAGTGCATCGTAAAGCTTAATGGTGACGGGCCCGGAAGAAGGCGTGTTATATTTTAAAATCGTTGACGGATTAAAAGGATTAGGATAAAGCGTTAGATTTATTTTCTCCGGCGAACCGGATTCATTGGCGGCACTGGTTTTAACTGCGCCGCCGCCGGCTGACGCGGACTTGGCATCGTAATGATAAACACGGTATGAATAATTTAATGCCGCGAGGTTCATTTCGAAAACCACGTTGCCGAGAGAATCAACTTCTGTTGCCGCGACCATATACATATTTGTAGCGAACGAAATATTAAAACCCCACCCGATCAGCGTGTTTCCGTTCGGCATCCTTTGCGCGCTTCCCATTGCCGCGCTGAATATCTCCGGCGAGTGGCGGTATTCCCAGACGAGTTTGGCTTCTTTTTTTATTTCATCAAGTTTATATTCAACAGCACGTGAAACCGTTGGAGTATGGCTGTTCCCGTTATCGAAGAGCAGAATGTTTCCGTTCTTCAGGCGCCTCACGTCGTGCTGGTGCGAAAAACCGTTTAAGGGATCATCAATAAATGAGAACTGGTTATTCTTCCCGCCGAATCTCCAGAATATCTTCCCTGTTTTTCTGTCTATTTTCGTAATTTCATCGATATTGCGCGAAGAGATAATAAGATTGCTGTCGGTATCAATCTCGATAGAGTTCGTATGTATATAATCTATGACTTTTGCCGTCAGGTTTATATCTTTTGCCGCGTCGGTAAGTTTGTAGTAATCAAAACCGTTCCAGTTGAATATAAGCTTTTTGTTTGCGTCAAACCCCTGAATCACATTCGCGGTAACCTCGGCATCTTCCTGCCCTCCGGGAATAATATCAGTGAGGTCCATCCTTTTTGTGTTATCCGCGATCAGGTAGTAATTCCCTTTTTCCGTTACGACGAGTTCGTGATTATTGGTTTTAAATTGCCGTGAATAAAAACTGTCGACTATTTCGAACCGGCGGTTCATCATATAATACTGCTCGGCCCGGGTATCGAAATAAGTATAGTATCCGTTCGGCTGGATTTTGAAGTCGGTCGCGGATTTATCAAGCTTTTTGTAATAATTTACGCTACCATTCGCGTTAATGTCGATCAGGTAGGAAGTTACGAGTATGTTTCCCATCGCATAATTACTCAGAAGATAACCTCCGGGAGAAGATTCATTATTGGTGGTAATTTCAATAAGCGGAAAGTTATCCGGGAGTTTATAATCGGTTTGACCTAAAAGAAAAACCGAAAAGCAGGCGACAAAAAACGATATAAATATGTTAGTTCTAATGGGAAAACCGAAAATTAATATTCGGTTATAATATCCAATAACCGTGCCGAAATATTACGCATTAAATGAGCTGTTTTTAAGGTATCCAACCTAATCTATGCGCACAATTTTTGCATCCGCGAAAATTATGCGGATTACCTCCTCTCATATGTAGTGCAGCTCGCGAGCTGCACCCTGCCAGAGCACCGCGGTTCCGAACAAATTGATTCCGCAAAAAAGCTTAAACCGTTTTCACCTGATTATACCCCTTATCGCCGAACGGCTGAAGTTCCTCCAGGTACATCTCCTCAAGAATTTTCACCTCCTTCAGCATATCAAATCCGGGATCATCCTTCTTCTTCTGTGTGCCGAGAATTTCAAATACAAAATTATCCGGGCCGGACGCATTCCAGTCCTTTTGAAGTTCCTTATTAGCGTGCAGCCCCGCCTCTAACTGAAACCTGTGCCTGTTCCAGATTGCGTTTAAGTTAACGCTGCTGCCTATGAATATTTTACCGTTGAGGGTGTTCTTAATCTGAAAAACACCGGCAGGCTGCACGGTCATTTTGTAATCATCTTTTAATTGTTTACGGTTTAACATTGAGATTCGATAAAATTAAACTTGTTGTTCTGTGATATAATTTAGTTGTAACCGGCGCTATTGTCTAACCAAAAATGAAGCATACAGCGGATAGGTCAGTATCTTATCATAGTGGCTGAAATTCTCCGCGGAGATCCGGATTCCTTTCTCCGTATTCTTCTCATCCATAAAAATACGCAGACTCTTCATCGCGCCTTTTTTCCCGGACTTTACTTCAACCGGAATGATTTTCTCCCGGAATGAAATGACATAATCAACCTCGGCGTTGCTGCTCTTTGCTTCACGGTGCCAGTAAAACAGTTCCGGCGGATCATAACACGATAAAGATTTTATCAGTTCGAGACCCGCAAACTGTTCCGCAATACTTCCTTTATTTATTACGTCAAAGTCATTTGTAATTAAAAATTCATCCAACTCCAGGCCCATTGCCCTCTGGAACAGACCCGTGTCGAGTAAAACCATTTTCTGCCGTTTTGTATTAGCTTCAGCGCCAAGGGGCAGGCCGTTTGCGGCTGTGTGGGTAACGGGGATCACCAGTCCGGCCGTAGTGAGCAGCGCCAATGCATTTTTGATCTGACTGTGATGCGCGCTGCTGCTCCCGGCGGAATATACGAATTTATTGCCTGCCTGGGCGATCACCGACTCAAACACCTCCTGGAGCAGAGTGACCTGAAGTTTCTTTTTGTATTTAGTAAAATCAGCGCGGAACGCGACCAGAAGATCAGTCAATAACAACTGGCACCTGTTAATGTTACCGCTCTGTATATATTCGGCAGCCACCTGCGGCATCCCCCCGAGCAGTATAAACTTTTTCACCAGGCGCAGAAGTTTTTCGTGCACAGCCACGGGAAGCGGATTTAACGGCGAGGCCGCCGCCATCAGTTCCAAAAGTCTTTGCTCTCCGGTTCCAGTCAAGAATTCCGGAAAACTCAACGGATACAAAAATATTGAACGGATCCTTCCGACTCCGAAAGTGGGTAATTCCGCAAGCGCGAACTCAAGCAGTGAACCCGCGGCTATCACGTGAAGGCCCGGCATTTTTTCGTAAAAATATCTTAAGGAAGCTATTGCCGCAGGACAAGATTGTATTTCATCTAAGAACAAAAGCGTTTTCCCGGGAGTGATATCACTCTTAAATATTGCGGAGAGATTTTCACATATATCAGCCGGCGACAGGCCGCTTTCGAAAAATGATTTTACTCCGGGATATTCCTCGAAGTTTACCTCTACATAATTTTCAAAGTTTTTACCAAACTCCCTGATCGTTTTGGTTTTTCCCACCTGCCGTGCACCCCGGATCAGGAGGGGCTTTCTTTCCCGGTCCCTTTTCCATTGCTTAAGTTCCTTATCAATATTTCGTGGAATATACATAAAACCTCAATAATCGAGATATATCAAACATTTTGTAAAAATACAAGGATAAAATAACAGATTATTGTAAAAATACAAGGATAAAAACGATATATTTTGTAAAAGTACAAGGATAAAGCAACCTAAATTTGTAAAAATACAAGGATAAAATTCAAAAACGCAGACCCCCAACAATATTTTCCCGAATACGTAGTGCAGCTCGCGAGCTGCCCTACATTACCACATTCCCGTTACAAAAATACCGTGATAACATAGAAATATTTTTCCGCATAAACATAGCGCACTATCCGTCCCCGGGACAATCCAATACGTTTCCGGGAACATCGTTGTCAGTGGATGTGGATGTGGATGTGGATGTTGATTTTGTATTTTTGTAGTTGTTAAAATTAAACGTACGAAGGGTAAGGTTGTTCGGCAAGGAACAGTGTGGCAATGCGTGTAAAGGGAAAACCCAACTCCCATCTGGAGCAGGGCAACAGATGATTAAAATATTTGTTTATGAAGTGTACGGCAGGATATATCACGACAAATAAAATCCGGATGCAAACAAGAATATATTCCAGAGGTATATGCGATGACATTTAACCAGTGCAGGATATGCACACACTTTGAGGGTTTCAAGAATGATTTGAAAGTTTGTCCCGCATTTCCAAATGGAATCCCGGATCGAGTGTGGCGCGCGAGTAACGATGCAGCTTATAACGCGGAGCACTATGGCGTCCATTCGGATGATCTCCCTGCTCATAACAAAGTCCTCAAAGAGCAAGTCGGACAGTATGTTTTTAAACCAATAACACTCACAAAAATATAACGCTGTTTTATTCCCAAAGTTTAATTAACTGGTTTTTTCCCGAATACGTAGTGCAGCTCGCGAGCTGCACTACAAAACACCGTGGCGCCAAAAAATAATATTTACGCAAAAATACCAAACACTCCCTATCTTCCCCCGGCACAAAACAAAAAAGCCCACCGTGTCACGATGAGCTTCAAAAATTCTTAATTCTTCATTCATAATTTTTAATTACGAACCAGTGCCCCCGGCAGGACTCGAACCTGCGCACATGGCTTCGGAGGCCAATGCTCTAATCCACTGAGCTACGGGGGCGAAACAATTATCAATTATCAATTAACAATTATCAATGTTCAGGGTTGTAAAGATACAAAAAATCGGTGAAATTTTCAGAGCCTCGTGGGGGCAAAACGGATAAACTGAATACGAACGGGGAAATCTTTATCTTTGATGTACAGATTTTTTTAGGTTTAGAAAATGGTTGAACAATACACAATAGTTGAAATTATACAGGCTATGCTTGCGCCGGGAATTATGATATCCGCGTGCGGCCTTTTAATCCTCGGTATGAATAACAAATACTCAATTATCGTTGGCCGCATCCGGCAGATGAACGAAGAGAAGAGGCGGTTTATGATAAAAGCCGGCGATACTTCCCTTCTGTACGAAGATGAAATAAGGCTGAAAAGCATCGAACACCAGATGCGTGAACTGGCGGCGCGCCTTTCTTTTGTGCGCAACGCGGTAATGTCCTACGCCATTGCGGTCGCGCTCTTTGTACTCTCATCAATGCTGATCGGCGCCGGGTTTATCAGCAACAGCAGGACCTTTGAAGTGATAATAATTATCGCGTTCTCATTGGGTATGATGCTTGTACTGTCCGGCGTTATCTTCGCGGCGATGGAAAGCAAAAAGGGTTATGACATAGTCAACTACGAGATCAAGACGAGTGAGTGACCGGGACCTCTGGGAGAATATTCTTCAGGATCCCATATGGATGCTTGAGCTCTACGCTTCGGGCGCATTCCCGATGGCGCCCGATAAGGAAAGCGATACAGTGCACTGGTTCCAGCCGGATGAGCGCTGCATCATTCCGCTTGATTCATTTAATATTCCCCGCTCAGTTAAGAAACTTCTTAAAGAAAACATTTTTACGATTAAATACGATAAAGACATCTCCGGCATAATCAGCGGATGCGCGGGGCGTAAGCAGACGTGGATCTCGGGCAAACTGATTGACGCGTATAAACGGATAGAGAAACTCGGCTTTCTTCATTCTGTTGAGGCCTATAGCGGCGGCGCGCTTGCGGGCGGGCTGTACGGCATCTCTATCGGAAAAGCTTTTTTCGGGGAATCGATGTTCTCGGTAAAACCGGGCGCGTCCAAAGTTGCGCTTGCTTCTTTGCTCGATCACTTAAAAAAGCGCGGTTATGTAATATTGGATGTGCAGTATATGACTGAACACCTCGCTATGTTCGGCGCGAAGATGATAAGTATGGAAGAGTACAATGGAATGATAAAGGAAGCGATAAAGGAGGATGGGGAGATGCATTGGTTCGGGTGATCGGCAATTCATCACTTTAAATTCAGACAAAGAAAATTTGTAATTCAGATGAATTAAAAAACTGTAATTTAGAATATTCACTTAATCAAAGTGATGACTGACCTAAAAACAAATTTGGGTATCACGATGGTACTGAGCTGGAACGAAATTAAGGACAGGGCGCTTGTTTTTTTTGGCCACAACATTATACAAAAGCCGCAAACCGGATCGAATTTCTGTTTGAATTATATGAGAAATTAACGGCAGAGTTGTTTGTGAAGGAGAAGAAAAGGAAACGTGAGAAGAAGTTACAATGGCGGAAGTAAGATTATTGTTCTGCCTCCGGAAACGGTTTTCGGAATAATTCGGTATATGTTTTTCGAAATGAATATGGGAGATCGTTTTCCCTTTGCAGAGTAATCATAATATCGTCAATAACTGATATTGAAATAAATTTATTTACAAGCATAAGTTTAAGTAGTTCCAGGGTATCGA
>CAIMOS010000037.1 GCA_903843135.1 uncultured Ignavibacteriales bacterium
CCGTAATCCCGAGTCTGTTTTACCGCAGAGGGCGCAGAGGTTTACACAGAGAGCGCAGAGAATCTCTGATATACCTCTGTGAACTCAGTGTTATCTCCGTTTACTCTGTGGTTTATAAACTTCGCCGTAATCCCGGGTCTGTTTTACCGCAGAGGGCGCAGAGGTTTACACAGAGAGCGCTGAGAATCCTCATAAACCTCTGTGAACTCTGTGTTACCTCCGTTTACTCTGTGGTTTATAAACTCCGCCGTAATCCCGGGTCTGTTTTACCGCAGAGGGCGCAGAGTTTTACACAGAGAGCTCAGAGAATCTCTCATAAACCTCCGTTAACTCTGTGTTATCTCCGTTTACTCTGTGGTTTATAAACTCCGCCATAATCCTGGGTCTGTTTTACCGCAGAGGGCGCAGAGGTTTACACAGAGAGCGCAGAGAGGCTCTCTTAAATTACTTTATACGTTTTCCGCCGTCAAGAAAGGGGCGACTATTTTGCCCGGAATGCCGGGGGGAACGGAAAAATAATTTTTATGGTTATCTTATTTATCAAATTTTTTTGAATTAGAGAAGTTGAATATTAGCTGGAAGTCATAATTTTTGCTTAAGATCGAAGGAATTATATGAAGATTGGGATCACCTGTTACCCGACATACGGAGGGAGCGGGGTTTTGGCCACCGAACTCGGAAAAGAACTCGCGCTGAGGGGGCACGAAGTGCATTTTATCAGTTACGCTTTGCCGTTCAGATTAAACCATTTTGTCGAAAATATTTATTTTCACGAAGTCGAGATCAGCACATACCCCTTATTTGAATTTCCCCTTTACGGGCTTGCCCTGACCAGTAAAATGGTCGAGGTGGCCACTTATGAGAAACTTGACCTGCTTCACGTTCATTACGCAATTCCGCACGCGACCAGCGCTTATATGGCAAAGCAGATACTTGCCGGGAAAAAAGACCTGAAATTCATTACGACTCTCCACGGTACCGATATTACACTTGTCGGATTGGAACCCTCTTTTGTCCATCTGGTTAAATTCAGCATTGAGCAGAGTGATGGAGTAACCGCCGTTTCCCGTCACCTGAAAGAGAAAACAGAGACCGCTTATAATATCAACAAAGACATCAGAGTAATACACAACTTCGTGGACACGGAAATTTATAAAAGGATCGAAGATGCCCCGCTCCGCAAGCATTTTGCGCCTAACGGGGAAAAAGTTATTGTTCATACTTCCAATTTCCGCCAGGTGAAAAGAGTTGCTGATACCATCCGCATAATGAAAGAGATCGAGAACTCAGTCAATGCCAGGCTGGTGCTTGTCGGCGACGGGCCCGAGCGGTCCGAGTGCGAGCGCCTGGCGAGGGAACTTGGTTTGCAGAATAAAGTTTTATTCCTGGGGAAGCAGGACGCATTAGTTGAGATACTGAGCGCATCTGATCTGTTCCTAATCCCGTCACAGTCCGAAAGTTTCGGACTCGCCGCACTTGAAGCGATGGCGTGCGGACTTCCGGTGATCAGTTCCAGTGTCGGCGGACTGCCTGAATTAGTGCGGCATAATGAAACCGGATACATCGCAGAGATCGGCGATATCAGCCGTATGTCCAAGTATACTGTGGAACTACTGACAAACGAAAAGAAATATAGTCAGTTCGCGCTGAATGCCAGGGAGAGGTCTGTAAAGAATTTTGACAAATCGATTATTGTCCCGGCTTACGAAGAGTACTATAACGAAGTGCTAAAAGGATAAATAATTCCCCTTGAGTAACCGTAATATACCTGTAAGTACAAATATTGAAGACTATCTTTCAGCTCTTTACAGCGGGGAGTGGTTCGGCAGATATAAAGAATACATCACCGCGGAGCATTCAGAGACGGTTCGTGTAAATGATCACCGGATCGCGGTCGATGATCTTGCCGGGCGCCTTAAAAATGATTACGGCATAAACACCTTAAAGATTGACGGTATAACAAACGCGCTCAGGGTCGACGATCCTCAAAACCTGATCGGGAAAACACTGGAACACATAATGGGGCTTTACTATATACAGAGCCTTTCATCGATGATACCGCCGCTCCTTCTCGGGCCCGAAAAAGGGGAGAAGGTGCTTGATATGTGTTCCGCGCCCGGTTCCAAGTCAACTGCCCTTTCATATCTTATGAACAATACCGGTACTCTTTTCTGCAACGAAGGCGATTATGAGCGCGCGAAGTCTTTAATTTTTAATGTCGACAGGATGCATTCGCTGAACGCGGCAGTAACAAACTTTAAGGGCGAACATCTGCCTCATTATTTTTACAGCTATTTCGACAAGGTCCTGGTTGATGTGCCGTGCAGCGGCCTCGGCATTCTGCACAAAAAGGGGGAAGTCAGCAAATGGTGGAGCGAGAAGCGGATGGAGGCAATTGCCGAGACGCAGTATAAACTTCTGGTGGCGGCAGTCAAATGCGTAAAGCCGGGGGGGATTATTGTTTATTCAACCTGTACGCTTACGGTTGAAGAAAACGAGATGGTGATCGATAAAGTTCTGAAGAGATACCCGGTGGAGATCCTCCCGGCTGAACTGCCGGTAAAAGGCGAGAACGGGTTTACATCCTTCGGCGGAAACGAATTTAACAAGGATGTGGAAAAGACACACAGGCTTATTCCGTGGGAAATTAATTCCGAAGGGTTCTTCGTTGCTAAACTGCGGAAGACCGATGAATATGAAAATCCCGGAACCGATTCCGATAAACTCGAGAGAATAAATTATGTATCACACGGGAAACTGGAGAAGAGTTTTAAAGTTCTCGAGAGTTACTTCGGCATTCCTGTTGAAGAACTGAAACGGTATAAATATACTTTCCGGTCCGGCGACTATTATATGATAAACGAAGATTTCAGCGAGGACTATTTCCCTAAGATATTAAAATCGGGGAACAAGCTGGGAGCCGAGGATAAATACGGCAACTTTATATTAAGTTCCGGCGCGGCACAGTTTTTCGACAAGCACATTAACAGGTATGTTCTGGAGATCACAAATTCGGCTGACCTGGCAAATTATATGCAGGGACTCAATTTTAAGGTCGCCGAAGATCTTAAAGGCTACCGCGCAATAAAATATAAAGGATTTATTCTCGGAACTGCCGCAGTCGGTGAAGGTAAGGCAAAAAGCCGCTTTCCGCGCAGTTTTCGCACCCAGCGGATCCACCTGGCCTGACCGCTTTTAATACCGATTTAGTCAATTGTAGAGACCTCCCGCCGTTATTATATTATAGATTAATATTTTTGGAATAAATGAACAACATTCGGAATTTTTGCATTATTGCACACATTGATCACGGGAAATCCACCATCGCTGACGGGTTGCTGGAGTACACAGGCGCCGTTACCGCGAGGGAGGCAAAAGCCCAGGTGCTCGATGATATGGACCTGGAAAGGGAACGCGGGATAACGATTAAATCCCACGCGATCCAGATGAAGTATAAAGCGAAATCCGGATCAGAGTACGTATTAAATCTGATCGACACACCGGGGCACGTGGATTTTGCTTATGAGGTTTCCCGCTCACTGGCCGCCTGCGAAGGCGCTTTGCTGATTGTGGATGCGTCGCAGGGCGTTGAAGCGCAGACCATCAGCAATCTGTATCAGGCGATTGATTCCGGCCTGGAAATTATTCCCGTGCTTAATAAAATTGATCTCGCGAGCGCTGAAGTTGAAAAAGTCAAACACCAGGTGATTGACCTTCTCGGCTGCAAAGATGAAGACATAATCCTTGCGAGCGCGAAAGCAAAAATCGGAATCGATGACATTCTCGAAGCCGTAATCGCCCGCGTACCGCCCCCGGTCGGCGATCCGGGCCTTCCCCTCCAGGCGCTCATATTCGATTCTGTATTTGACCCTTACCGCGGCGCTATCGCCTATATCAGGATTATAAACGGAGTACTTCGCGAAAAAGATGAAATAATGTTCTTTGCGCATACAAAGAACTATCTTGCCGAGGAAGTGGGCGTGCTCGGACTGAAAAAAATGCGGACAGGAGAACTTGCCGCGGGCAATGTCGGGTATTTAATATCGGGAGTCAAAGACGTTCACGATACTAAAGTAGGCGATACGATTACACTGAGGAGAGGCGGAGCAGAAGAACCGCTTCCGGGATACAAAGAAGTTAAACCGATGGTCTACAGCGGTCTCTTCCCGACCAACTCTGAAGATTTTGAAAATCTGAGGGACGCGCTTGAAAAATTCAAATTAAACGATTCAGCGCTGGTTTATCAGCCGGAATCCTCCGCGGCGCTTGGGTTCGGTTTCCGGTGCGGTTTCCTCGGACTTCTCCATATGGAGATCGTGCAGGAGCGCCTTTACCGCGAATTCAACCAGTCAATCATTACGACACTCCCGAACGTAGAGTATATTGTATATAAAAAGAGCGGCGAGGAAGTTGTCGTTGACAACCCGGCAGAGATGCCCACGGTCGCGGTCATTGAAAGGACCGAAGAGCCTTACGTAAAGGCACAGATCGTTACTCCGAGCGAGTACGTCGGGAATATTATGAAACTCGCGACCGACAAACGGGGTATATACAAAAACACTACATATATCGATCCGACAAGAGCGGACCTTCAGTACGAATTCCCCCTCGCTGAAATTATTTTCGACTTTTACGATAAACTGAAATCAACTACCCGCGGTTACGCCTCATTCGATTATGAATTTATGGGATACCGCGAATCGGACCTTGTTAAACTCGATATACTTCTAAACGGTGATACCGTTGATTCACTTTCGATGATCGTTCACCGCTCCAAATCATACGATTGGGGGCGTAAAGTCTGTGATAAACTGAAAGAATTAATCCCGCGCCAGCTTTTTGAAATATCAATACAGGCAGCGATCGGCACTAAAGTTATTTCGAAATCTGTGGTGAAAGCGCTCCGCAAGAACGTAATCGCGAAATGCTACGGCGGCGATATCAGCCGTAAGAGAAAACTTCTGGAAAAGCAGAAGGAAGGTAAAAAGCGGATGAAACAGGTGGGCAACGTGGAAATTCCGCAGGAGGCCTTCCTCGCTGTGCTTCAGATTGAAGATTAATTCCGTCCCGTTCATCACCTATATCATATAACTATATATGAATTCAGGCCATCTGCGGATCAAAGAGATCATCAAAATTATTTTGATTTCAGTCGCTGTTGTCCTGGTCCTCCGTGTATTCGTGATCGGAATGTATATCATTCCCTCATCCTCGATGGAAAACACTCTTCTCTCCGGAGATATAATCGTAATCAATAAAATGTCTTACGGTATAAAATTCATACTTCCCGGCAATTCTATGATTGATAACAAAAGAAGCGTGAGCCTGATTAAATTCACCCCGCCCCAGAGAAATGATATAATGGTTTTTCAGCTGCCGCAGCAGCCGGGAAGCAGACACGAAAAAGAAAATGTGGATTATATAAAAAGGGTAATCGGCCTTCCGGGTGATAAGGTTGAAGTGGTAAATAAAAAAGTTAAAGTCAATAACGAGTTAATTATCCCGCCGCCTAGCCTGCACACCGAAAAAAGCATTAAAGATTACGGCTATGAAAACCCGGATATATATCCGCGCGGGTCAAGGTGGAACGAAGATAACTACGGGCCCGTATTCGTTCCTTATCAGGGTTATAAAGTAAAACTTAACGCGGTCACAGTCACAAAGTGGAGCGATGCAATCAACCTTGATATCGGCCGGGAAGCGGTCACGACCGAAGGGGGAAAGGTATTCATTGGCGGAGACGAAAAAAGTGAATACATATTCCGGCAGAATTATTATTTTGTGATGGGCGATAACCGTGATAACAGCCGGGACAGCAGGTTCTGGGGCTTTCTTCCCGAAGGTAATATAATCGGGAAAGCTTTTATGATTTTCTTGTCTCTTGCTGATCACGATACCGGTACCGGCCGGATTTTCCGGAAGGACAGGATTCTTAAACGAATTTAATTTTATGAAACTCTCTCTTCATCTTATATTATTTCTTCTCGCCGCAGTTATAATAACTGTTCCGAGAAATCTTTACGGGCAGACCGGTCAAAAATATCTCATTTATTTTAAGGATAAAGGAGTTGATGATAGGCTGTATAAAGTATCAGCGGCATACCAGGATGCAATTAAATCTTTGAGTCAAACAGCTATCGAACGGCGAAAGAAAACTATTGACGGCGATATTATTAATTACGATGACCTGCCGGTAGATCGATATTACATTTCCGAACTCGGAAATTATGGCATTCAGATAATTCACAGACTCGACTGGTTTAACGCTGTCTCAGCATATCTGACCGCTTCACAATTAGAGCAGATAAAATCTCTTCCGTTTATATCTAAAATCGAAACTGTGAAAAAACCGGGACTGAAAGGGATGCCGGAAGGAACTAACGGAGCGATTTTTAAGGCCGCACAGGCCAGTACGCTCAATTACGGACAATCGTATTATCAGTTAGCGCTCTCTGATGTCACTGCAGTGCATTCAGCGGGAATTACCGGGGCCGGCGTTAAAGTAGGCATTCTTGATACCGGGTTCGACTGGAAAACTCACGAATCGCTCAAGGCACGTACCGTATTGGCAGAGCATGATTTTATTTTCAATGACGATAATACCGCCAATGAAGCGAATGACGCGATATCCCAGCACAATCACGGTACATATGTATTTTCCATACTCGGCTCTTACAAGGACAGCCTGATGATCGGCGCGGCATACGGCGCTTCTTTTCTCCTTGCCAAAACGGAGGATGTCCGTTCCGAAAAGCACATAGAAGAAGATAACTATGCTGCCGCCCTGCAGTGGATGGAAAACCAGGGCGTGGATATCACTTCAAGTTCACTCGGCTACAACACATTTGATGCCGGGGAAACTTCCTATACCTATGAAAATCTGGACGGGAAGACCACAATTATTACCAAGGCTGCCGAACTTGCGTTTCAGCGGGGAGTGCTTACGCTCAGTGCCGCAGGAAACGAAGGGGACGATCCGTGGTTTCATATTCTTGCGCCGGCTGACGGATTTAATACCATCGCTGTAGGCGCAGTTTCCAATGAGGACAGTGTCGCGCTGTTCAGTTCGCGCGGGCCTACCGCGGACGGAAGGTTTAAGCCGGATGTAGTTGCCCAGGGTGTTTATGTATTCGGAGCGAGGGCAGGTACAGTCAGCAGTTATCAGGCGAGCAACGGAACTTCCGCGGCAACACCGATCGCTTCGGGTGTGGCAGCATTGCTCCTTTCTGCTCATCCCCATTTAACAAATGTGCAGCTGCGTTCAATTCTGATCCAGTCGGCAAATAATTACCTCAAGCCGAACAATATCCGCGGATACGGGCTTCTCTCAGCGAAGAAGGCAATCGAGTACCCGAATATTGAGAAGTCGGGTAGCGCGTACATCATCCACAAAATGTTTGTAGACACAATTAATACCGCAGCGCCCGTGTATGCGCATTTTATCGTTAATAACGTTACGGATTCGGTTAAGTTAAGCAGTTCAGGCGCCGGACTGTATACCGGAACTGTTCCCGCATACAGCCAGAACCGGTATGTAAAGATGAAATTAACTTATACGGATAATGCCGGGGCAAGAAAAACTTATCCCGCAAACGGACTGCTTTACTTTAATTACGGAAGTACGGTTTTTGAGGTGTATAAAGAACCGGCGGTGCTGTTCGGTTTTGAAATCCCACAGAACTACCCTAATCCTTTTACGGGAGGCACTACTATTTCCATCAACAGCGCATACAAAGACGACGCCATACTTGAGATATATGATCTTCTTGGAAGCAGAGTTAAATGCCTTCATTCCGGCGTTGTGAGTTCCGGAATTAACAGATTCAGCTGGGACGGAAAGAACGATAAAGGAGAGAAACTTGCCGCGGGTGTTTATTTCCTTTCGGCAAGGATGAATAAAGAAATTAAATCTTACAAAATGCTTCTGCTCAGGTGATGCGCAGGGTCAGGCTGATTTAACAACACCGTCAATTACGGGCGTTACTAATATCAGCGGTTCTTTCGGCACATTAAATTCGCGGAAGATCTCCTCGAAGAACTGAATTTCCATATTGCGCTTACGCAGTTTCTCATAAGATTTCCACGTCATATATTTCCCGTCTTTATCTGAAGGCGCACCGAATTCCTTTGCTAACAAGTGGTCCTCCGCTGCGCGGGAACGGAGGAAGGATACTTTCTCTTCATCGGTCCCGTCAGCGCTGTAACTCAATGCCCTGAATTCAGTTATTTGTTTATTCTCTATAATGAGATAAATATTTAAGATCGTCTCTTCCAAACTCTATTCCCGGTTGCAATAAAAACAATAGTGCAATATTGGAAATAAATCATTCCCGTAAAACAATCTATGCAGGCAGAGTAAATGAAAATGTGCTTCCGGTTCCTTCAACACTTTCCGCGCTTATTTTTCCGCCGTGTTTCTCAACAAATTCTTTACAAAGTAATAAGCCCAGGCCGGTACTCTCCTCGCCGTTCGTCCCGGTGCGCCCTACCCTTTGTTCCATTTTAAATAAATTCTTCACCAATTGCTCAGACATTCCGATTCCGCTGTCAGCAACTGATATTCTAATAAAATTCATTTCGGCCGGCTGTGAGGTGACTTTCACTTCTCCTCCGGAGTTTGTGAATTTTATTCCGTTGGCGATGAGATTCCGTAGAATGGTATTCAGCATTGCTTTGTCCGCGACGACAGCCTGTCCGGCCGGGATCCCGGAAATCAGCCTGATCCCTTTATTCAGGGCGGATGCAGTCAAAAATTCAATATTCTGTGAAACTATTTCGTGAAGGTTGACCTGCTCCGGGTTATAAACTATTCCGCCCCGCTGCATCTGTGCCCACTCAAGAAGGTTATGAAGCAGTTTATAAAGATTTTTGGCGCTGCTGCTCATCTGCCGGCTGAACTGAGTGAGTTCTTCCTGAGAAAAACTGTTGATCTGATCAGCCATCAGTTCGGTCATCCCGATGAAGCCCATAAACGGGCTCTTTAGATCGTGCGCGATTATTGAGAAGAATCTGTCTTTTTCGGAATTCGTTTTTTCGAGAGAGTTTTTTGTCTGCGTCAGTTCCTCAACCAGTAAATTTTTACGGAGCAGATTTTCCTCAATAATCTTTTTAGATGCCGTAAGTTCACTATTTAACTTTTGTATTCCGTCTTCATATTCGTCCCGCTTATGAATATAAATTAAAAATCTTTTCTTGACCACCGATATCCCGACGAATCCTAAAAACCACAGTATGCCGTAGCCCGTTAAGAGATTAATGGCTTCGGAATTAAGAGATGCTTCGTAATATTTCCAGGGGACGGATGAACTGATTCCTCCTCTGATCTCACCGACCTTATACCCCTGCGCTTCGTGGCACTTAAGGCACTCCTTTTCCGTAATTAACGGGGCCATAAACCGGAAAAACTTTTCATTATTTAAAAAATCAAATCCGGAATATTCTTTTGCCCCTTTTTCAAAATTCTTCAGGGCTTCAGTCTCCCATTTGTCTGCGGAATTTTGAGGGCGGATAGGGTTAAGACTCGTAATATGTCCCAAGACCCCGGATTTTCTGTAAGACAACTCGTGGACCTGGCGGGTGATATACGCCGGATTCATCAGAGTAAATAATTTTCCCGAAGGAGTTTTAATTTCCCGTTCAGGAATTCCGTCAAGATAAGGGTTAGGAAGAGTAGTCTGCGAAACAGGGACATAGACGCCGCCGTGCATCGATGCCCACGCTCTGAACATTACATCTTTTTCAAAACCCTTGTATGCTTCACGCCGGGCTAATAACAATATCTCATTATAGGCGCTTTGATAGGACCAGAATGCGATTCCGGCAATTATGATTGTCCATCCGACGAGCAGCAGATTGAAAGATATACTTATCGGATAGCGGTTTGTTTTTGCGGAAGTTTCAGGTTGAACCATCTTCTTCTCATCTTTATATAGTTATGAATTCCGATGCCACTGTCCCGCGTTCCAGCACAAAAAAGTGAACATCAGCTATGAGTAATTTATGGTTATTTATTGTCACAACAATACAATTTGCCGCATCTCTGACAAATTTTTATCCCAAAGGATCCGCAGTAAATCATTTGCAAAAGAAAACCTTCATCAATAAGGTGTTATTCCGGAAACCGGCGGGTTTAAAAAATAAAAAGCTGCACCGCGGTTATGCAATGCAGCCCTGAAAAAGAATAAGTTATCCCGGCAGATTTACATACCGTTAGAGGTAAAGTATGCGTGCACGCCTAAATGAACTGTCAGTAAATCGGTCTTTGATTTGCTGAAGAAATATGTCACTTGTCCGTTTGTCGTATTAACCTGAACATCGCCCTCCCTGAGGTATTCTGCTTCACTTCCCATCAGGTAGCGGACTTTGAAGTCAAGAAACAGAGGCGAGGATGTTCCGGTTGCGCCGTTGTCCATATCGGTTAACTTAAAGAGCAGTCCCGCGCCTGCTCCGTAACTCCAGGCATAATCTTCCACATTATTGGAACTCGTAACCTCTTCGTCATTTTTTTCTTTTCTTACGGTTGTTTCAGTAAAGAAATATGAACCGCCGAAAAGAAGATCAACGTATGGGCGGATAAGTGTGTTATTCGTCTGAAGTCTGAATAACAGGTGGAAATTCATAATATTATTAGTTCGGTCAACGTTTACCGTAACATCAGGTATTGTATAACTGAGCGGAGCATTTCTTGTCTCATTCCCGTAATTATAGAATCCGAGGTTAAGGCCGACACCGAAAGGAGTCCTGTCGCCGTAGGGATAGATAAGCCCTTCAATGCTTCCGCCGAATCCGCCGCGTTTAACAAACTGGTAAAACTCTCCCCGCGGAAAAGCAAGTCCGAGGTTAATTCCGCCGGACTGGGCGCTCGTTTCGCCGGATACCAGGATAAGTGCAGTAAGAATAAACATAATAAAAAACTTTGTGTAGCGCATCTGTGTTCCTATAGAGATAATTAAGCAAAATTGAATCCAAAATTAAGCAATACGGGCAAAATATAATAACTTTAAAAGCCGGAGGTTAAATATCGAAATAACCGGTTCCCGGAAGGGGGTGCCTTAAAGCACGGTTTGGTAGCCGGATTATTGATACATTTAATTGTCTGATTAAGGGCATTTCCATTACCGGAATTGTCGAAATTGATTTTTTAAAGTGAGTATCTGTATGGAAATTTCACATTCATTCATCATTATCACATTAGTCCTCATCGCAATTATTGCGGTCATATTTTATGTCCTTCCCCAAAAATACAAGAGCGCAAATCTCAGCCCGCTTGCCGGCCTCTCATTCGGTTTAATACTTTCCGGTATGTTCTTCGGCGATGAGCGGATTATAAGTTACAGTTTTATAGCGGCGGGCGTTACACTCGCTATCATAGATATTTATAATAAACATAAAGAACTGAAGCGTTAAACAATTTAGCCGGACACAATCCGGCCCAACGGTTTATTTTATATACAACATTTTTATCTGTTGGCTCTTTCCGCCGGCAGTGAGTTTGCAGATATATATTCCGCTGGAGAGCGGGAAGGCTGCCGCATTAAACGAAACAGAATAACGGCCCGGAGGTTTTGCCTCATTAACCAGGGCCGCGGCTTCACGGCCGAGAAGATCGTAAACTTTCAGCTTTACTGACACGCCCCTCCCGCCCGGGGCGTCCACCCCTGCCGGGAGACTTATGCTGTAATTAATTATTGTAGATTCATTAAAAGGATTCGGGTAGTTCTGCTGAAGGGCGAAACCGGATCCGGCAATTTCCTCTTCCGCATCAGTTAATCCAAGTTTCTTTCTCAGTAAAACGGAAAACACCTCCGGCGTAACAATTTCTATATCCGCACCAATTGCTGCATCTGCTTTGAGGAGAGTTTGAAGCTGCACCAGCCTCTGAACGGAAATATCCGAACTGCCGGGATCGCTCCGGTTTGTAAAATCATCCTGGCGGAACCTTTGGTATCCCGCGAGATAGAAATATGGTTTTTGCTTTCCTGCCAGAAGCGTGAGTATCCTGTTCGCGGTTGTATTAAGATTGCTTACATCGCTGTAAAAAGTGTTGTCATTCACGTGATTAAACAACAGTGATCCGTATGACTGGTTGGGGGTCTGAGTGGCGAGCAGCGGGTCGAAAAGAAAAGTAAGGTGCGCTCCGGTGTTCTTCTGGAACTGTCCGTACTTCGAAAAATTAAAACTGTTGTTAATCACTTTGCCGCGGTAGACTTCCGAACCTGATCCGCAGTAATGCTTATAACCGTAAATGTTGTTTATGTAGAACGAATCCATCAGCGCTCGGGATTTTGCGATGGCGTCGGGAAGAACATTGTTGCCCCAAAGGTCAGGATACGCATAGCCGAGCGGGGAAGTGACCGAAAGAAATCCGTCTTTTGCGGTCGCGGTTGACGCGTAATAACCCGCAACGAAAGGGCACTGGTTAAGGAGATGCAGGTTCCATCCCCATCCTATTGCCGCCTGTCCGCGGTAGGGTGAGAGCCACGCGCCGGACTGCAGCCCGAAAACCCAGTTCGAAGCGTCCCCTTCCGTCGAGATAAAAATTATGTAGTATTTATTTTGTAACTGCAAAGTATCGGGGGCGACAACCGAAGCCCTGCTGAAACTGTGCGCAGGGTAAGGGAAAGAAGAATGCCAGGAAAGATTCCCAAGGAGTGTTTCGTGAAAACTTGAGCCGAATTGCGCGAACCACTGCGTGAGCGGTTCCGGGCGCATCCAGCCGTATATATGAAAAATGCGGTTGGGGTTTTTGTTCTGGATATATAAAAGAACGCGTTCGAGGAGGTCCGCTTTCGCGACAGGCAGGGAATTAAAATTCAGGTCCTCTGTGCCGGCGAGGTTTAGCTGGAACATTTTGTTCTTCGATGCCCAGTCTGTGTATTCACGGAGATAGAACATATCGGGATTACAGCGCGGCAGAAGTCTGTTAATGCCCCAGTCAAGGTACGCGAAATATCTCTGCTCTTCGGTAAGCCCCGCCTGGTTCCAGGGGTTTAGCGGGTTTTCGACTTTTCCGGTCACCCATATTGAAGAATCACTGTCGAATGCGTCTGATATAAGCACCGAATCGCTGACCTGCAACCCGAGTGTGTTTGCGTAAGTTGCTGTTACGGGAAGCCTGTCCGTGAGGGAACCGATCACCGCTGCGGCTTCGGCCTGCCAGCAGAAATTCTGTCCGCTGAAATTGGAATAGAATCTGTTCGGATCGTAAGTTATGGCTCCGTTTAACAGGTGCCGGAATTTATTTATCAGCGCGGACATCTGCTGAACGCTGTCGTAAACAACTCCGCCGCGGGCGCGGTAAATATCGCGCCACGTTTCGTCCGTTTTGTTGTAGCTCCAGGTTTCATAGACGTTAAGGAGGTAGAGCCGCGCGCTGTCACGGTTCACAATACCGGCCAGCGTCATAGCCAGTATCTTATCCTGCAGCGATGCGCCGGTGCCGTTGTAGAGAACGGCGTTATAAGGAAACGGAGTGGTTTGGAATAAAATTAATAATACCAGCAGGCAAAAAAATCTGTTTTTCATAGAAGAAAAATAAGAAACCTATTGGTAACAATGACTATACAGGAAGTTCACAAATTTGCGCATTTTAAGAATTCAAATTTATCTACGATTTTGTTGACTTTGATTCCATCAAAATATTCCGGCTTTTAACTTTACCGATTGAGACGGACAGGCTTTTTTGAATCTTCGTTCTATCTCAAAAGCAGACACTTTCAGATTTTTTTTGTATTTTATCTCAATAGGATTCCAGAACAATGAAAAAAATTACCTCGCAGGAAATATTTGAGTTGCTTAAGAAGAATGAAAGTCTTCTTAAGAGATATAGCGTGAAAAAAATCGGACTATTTGGGTCGCAATCCCGTAACGATTCATCTGAAAGCAGTGATATAGATTTCCTTGTTGATTTTGAGGAAAAAACATTTGATAATTTTATTGACCTCAATTTCGCGCTGGAGGATATCTTTCATACAAAAGTCGATTTGGTTACCGAAGCAGGAGCAAGCCCTCACATTTTTCCGTATATAGAAAAAGAAGTGGTTTGGTATGAAGCAGGATGAAGTTTACTTAAAGCATATTCTTGGTGAAACTATTTTCATTCTTGACTATGCGAAAGAACTAAGTTATGAATCGTTTCTCGAAAACGAACTCTATACCAGGGCTTTCACGAGAAGTATTGAGATAATTGGGGAAGCAGTAAAGAATTTGTCACCTGAATTCCGGAATAGTCATCCGGATATTGAGTGGCGAAAAATTGCAGGTATGCGGGATAAACTTATTCACGCTTACTTCAGTGTTGATTATGAAATCTTATGGGATGTTGTTGTGAACAAGCTTCCTGAAATAAAGAACAAATTGTCTGCAATTCTTGATAAAGGAGCCGGATAGTCAGAATCTTTTCATAATGAGATTACGATAATAATACCGGCTTCAAATCTGTACCACGTTTCAAAAAATATTGACTCCATTTCTCCTTTGCGTCCTTAGCGTATATACTTAGCGCCTTTGCGTTTAGGTGTTCTTAAACCGCAGAGGCGCAAAGGTTACGCGAAGTTCGCAAAGTTTAAAGACTGATTCCCAGGTTGTATCTATAATCCAAAGAGTATAATTCCTCCTTCGCGCTCTCTGCGTAGATACTTAGCGCCTTTGCGTTTAGGTGTTCTTAAACCGCAGAGGCGCAAAGGTTACGCGGAGTTCGCAAAGTTTAAAGACTGATTCCCAGGTTGATATCTTTGTATAATCATCAATATCGCGGGCAAGATACAGGGCCCTTATATAATACCGGAGCGACTGATCGTACAGCG
>CAIMOS010000038.1 GCA_903843135.1 uncultured Ignavibacteriales bacterium
GATATTATTAAGCCGGAATCGGAACTCAGATTTACTGCGGCTTTGCGGCTCCGCGAGAAATGTTCTCGCAAAGACGCAGAGGCGCAAAAATCAGATATTATTAAGCCGGAATCGGAACTCAGATTTACTGCGGCTTCGCGGCTCCGCGAGAAATGTTCTCGCAAAGTCGCAGAGGCGCAAAAACTAGATATTATTAAGTCGGAATCAGGAACCTTACTTCAGCAGTATCATCCTTCGGGTCTGAATTTTATCGTTTGCGGATAATTTATAAATATAGATACCCGAAGCAAAACCTGAAGCATTAAAAACTTCCTTATGAACGCCGGCATCTTTTTCTCCGCTGAAAATCTCAGCAACCATTTCACCGGAAACGTTGTAAACGGAAAGATTCACATTTGCTTTCTCAGGAAGCGTGTATCCGATTGTTGTATAAGGATTAAACGGATTCGGATAGTTCTGATCGAGTGAAAAATCCCTGATAGTCTTCAAAGAAATCTCAACCGGGCCGTAAAGTTTTTCCGTGCCGTCAAAATCTACCTGGCGCAGGCGGTAATACGCGGAACCGTTATAAACAGGTTTGTCCCTGTATGTATACACATTCGCCGTTGTTGCAGTTCCTCTTCCGTTTACAAATGAGAGAGTGCTCCACAAGCCGTCGCCGAGTTTTCGTTCAATATAAAATCCCTTATTGTTCAGTTCCGTTGCCGTCATCCAGTTGATCATAACGGTTTCATCATCAGAATTAATGGAGAATGCGGTAAGTTCGACCGGCACACCGGAATATGTTTTTAACCTTATATTATCAACATACCAACCGTCCTGGTTAAGCGAGCCGTCAGAACGGAAATAATACCTCAACTTAACAGATTTATTTTTGTAAGCGCTAAGATTAATATTTTCCTTTACCCAGGAACTCTGCGTACCATCATAAAGAGGCTGACCGTTCGGCTGAAAGCTGCCCGTCCCCGGATTGGTATATATTCCCGTGAGCGCGGTCCAGTTTGCTCCGTTATCGGTCGATATCTGCACCTGCCCGTAATCCCAGTCAGTTTCAATGTCCCACTGTGAATCAAACTCAATCGATGCCCCGAGGAAATCGCCAAGGTTTACCGCATTAGCCATCGTGAGGAGGCTTGTGGCATTTGAGCTGTAATTACCCGCAGGCGATTCGGTATAAGAATATGGTGCCGAAACATATTTTGTGGTAGTGGTTCCCCACGGACCCGATACTATCCAGTTACTGACAGTGTTTGCGGTATCCTCAAAAGCCATTGATGTGTTCGCGACAAAGAACTGATGAAATGCGGGAGGAGGAGTCGAGCCGGGAGGATTGCTGCCGCTTCCGCCTTTTGGAGAAGTAACAACTATATTGTTCCCTGAATCCTGCGCCGCGATATAATACTGCACAATCGTTGCCTGTGTCTGCGCCGGAATGATAAAGTTATAAGCGCCGGCACTATTTCTTAAACTTGAAGGATCCACCATATTAAACTGCGTGAATGCTGTCCCGTTCCAGGTTCTGTAATAAAGTTTCGGAGATGAATTTCCCGTTCCTATCGCGAGGCTGCTGACAACATTTGCAGTAACAAGTATGTTCCCGCTGTAATTTGCGGAAGCTACCGGTGTATGTTCAATCTGAACATTGTAATTCATTGCCATCGTCGCGATTGCGCCGATAACGAGTTTGGCGGATTTCAAAAAATATGGCTGATTGAAATATGTAATAAGATCACTGGTAGTATGATAATAAGCATTGAAGTCATTTGAATAACTTTCTATCAGGAGCACTGCGCCGTAATTTTTGTTCCAAAAGGATGCGTGATCGCTTGCGGTAAGACCCGGATTCTTGATAACCGCATTCAAGCCGATCGCGTATGCTGAATTGATTTCAAGCATCTTCGCTGAAAGGTCGAGTGAATTCCCCGTTGCCCTCGTATGTATCTCAGCGAGGTTGTCGTTATTGGAATCCCACGCAATCATATCCATATTAAAAACGCCAAGAATAGAATCATTCGCGGCGGATGCCTGGGTCGCATAGTAAGCGCTGCCGACGAGTCCCTGCTCCTCCTCGTCCCAGAGCGCGTAAACAATTGTATAAGGGAATGTGTAATTCTTAAAAATTCTTGCTGCTTCAATTACGCCTGCCGTGCCGCTCGCGTTATCGTCCGCGCCGGGGGCCGTTGATCCGCTTGGCATATCATCAAAGTGGGCGCAGATAATATATTTCCTGTTCGGATAAACGCTTCCCGTTTTGACACCAATTATATTTTTCCCGGTGGTACTGAAAGACTGAAACGAAGTAACTGCACCGTAACTGTCCAGTTTTTGTTTAATATATTCGCCCGCTTTATCATTTGAGGGATTGCTCTTATACCTTGAAACAATAGTATAAGGCTGCCCTCCGATCACAGTCGGTACGTTTCCCGAAAGTTCTTTGACAAAATACATCAGCGAGTCTATGTTAACCTGGTTAATTACCTGCTGTATCACTGAATTTGATCCCTGGGGAAACATCTTGACGGGAGAAAGAATTAAAATTGCAATCAGTAAAAAACTGAACCTGAAAACGTAGCTTTGTTTCATAAATGATCCTAAAATGATAATTATTCAGCGATTAATTTAACCATTTGAAATTCAGTAAAAAATAAATTTAACAGCTGCCCTCAAAATGCTCTTAACCCATTGTTTTTATTGGTTTTACGGCAAAAACACACCTGCTGTTTTGCGGCTTTTTTTGCTTACAACAATTGAATTCAGGTTATTATTTTCCGATTTCCTTGCTTTAATTGTTTTAATTTGACTAATTTTAAAAGGTACTAATATTAATTTATGCAGCATCATTACTACACGATTGTGAGAAGGAAGAAGTGATACTTAAGTGTCCCTTGTTTTATACAAAGGTTCTGCCTTTCCGTTTCCTCTTACCCGATATTCTCGAACAAATCTAACCATTTATATAATTTTCAAAATTTAATTAATCCGGAGATATTATGACCGATTACACAAGCAAAATAATTGCGGAAGTAAAAGCAAAAAATCCTGCTGAACCCGAGTTTCACCAGGCAGTCGAAGAAGTACTTGAATCTTTAGCTATCGTTCTCGATAAGCACCCCGAATACAGATCAGCCAAAATACTTGAAAGAATCGTTGAACCTGAAAGAGTTATTATGTTCAGGGTTCCATGGTTCGATGATCAGGGCGAAATCCACGTAAACCGCGGTTTCCGTATTGAGATGAACAGCGCTATCGGACCGTACAAAGGCGGTTTGAGGTTCCACCCTTCAGTTAATCTTGGCATTTTGAAATTCCTCGCTTTCGAGCAGGTATTCAAAAACAGCTTAACAACATTGCCTATGGGCGGCGGCAAGGGCGGATCAGATTTCGATCCTAAAGGAAAGAGCGATAACGAAGTTATGCGTTTCTGCCAAAGTTTTATGACTGAACTGTACCGCCACATCGGCCCGAACACGGACGTTCCTGCCGGCGATATCGGCGTAGGCGGAAGAGAAATCGGTTTTCTTTTCGGACAGTATAAACGCCTCAAAAACGAATTCACAGGTGTTCTTACCGGTAAAGGCCTGAACTGGGGCGGATCGTTAGTACGCCCTGAAGCCACAGGTTTCGGCGCGACTTATTTCGCTCAGAATATGCTCCGCACAAAAGGACAGGACGTTGAAGGAAAAACATTCGCGGTTTCTGGATTCGGAAATGTTGCCTGGGGCGCGGTAACAAAAATCAATGAACTTGGCGGTAAGGTTGTCACGATCTCCGGCCCTGACGGATTTGTTTATGACAAAGACGGAATCAAAGGCGAGAAGATCCACTATATGCTTAAAATGAGAGCCAGCGCTAATGACCGCGTAAAAGATTTTGCGGATGAATTCAAAGTTGAGTTCCACGCAGGAAAGAGGCCCTGGAGCGTTAAAGTTGACGTCGCTATGCCTTGCGCAACCCAGAACGAACTTAACGAAGAAAACGCGAAAGAACTCGTTAAGAACGGCTGTATCTGCGTTTGCGAAGGCGCGAATATGCCTACAACTATCGAAGGCTTCAAAGTATTCACATCAAACAATATTCTCTTTGCGCCGGGCAAGGCTTCAAACGCCGGCGGCGTTGGTGTATCCGGACTCGAAATGTCCCAGAACTCAATGCGCTTAAGCTGGAGCAGTGAAGAAGTTGATAACCACCTGAAACGCATTATGAAGAGCATTCACGATACCTGCGTCAGTACTGCAGAAAGATTCGGCACACCCGGCAACTATGTCAACGGCGCCAACATCGCGGGCTTCCTTAAAGTTGCAGATGCAATGCTCGATCAGGGACTTGTGTAATTAAAAATTATGAATTAAAAATTAAGAATTTTTAATTTTCTGTTTTGCGCCCGTTTCACCTTTGAGACGGGCGCTTCCATTTTAAATATATCAAATCCCCTCCCGGGAGGGGTGTCCCGGTGAGTTGGGACGGGGTGTGTTGCGCGCAACTCTGCTTTAATCCTGCAGCTATCAGCGGAGATCAGTTCCAATCCATAAAATCAGTGTTCCATTTCCCCTTCTCACAACAGGGCACTTCTGATCAGCCCGGCAGTTTCCCGATTTGCCCTTAATCTCAAATAAGAGTAAATTAATTATTTATTTCACTATTTACTTAACTGATATATGAAATTCGCTAAAGACGACAAACACCACCTCGAAGAAGTTTTCTCCTACAGAATGAGGACATTTCAGAAACTTATGCGCAATAAGGTGCGCGAGATTCTGCTTGTTTCAAGTCTTTACGATAATTACCTCTTTGAAGAGGACGGCAGGCTCTATGAACTCCTCCGGGAAGAATATCAGAATCTGAATTTGAGCCAGGCCCCGGATATCACACACGTAACCACGGCCGCAGAAGCGATCGAGATGTGCATCATCGAACCAAGATTTGATCTGATAATCGCAACGCTTCACATCGATGATATGCACCCGGTGAAACTGGCGAAGACACTCCGCGACGCTCACTTCAAAGCGCCCATTGTTTTACTGGCCTACGACAACAAAGAGAAAAAAGAACTTCTCAATTCGAAAGACGTAAAATCATTTGATAAAATATTTATCTGGAACGGCGACTACCGCCTGCTTATCGCCATTATTAAAACGATCGAGGACCAGCTAAATGTAGAAAACGATACGGCTGTCGCGGGTGTGCAGTCCATTATTCTTGTTGAGGATAACATCAAATTTTATTCCTCATACCTTCCGATCATTTATACGGAGATATTCAACCAGTCGCAAAGACTGATCAGCGAAGGAGTCAACCTCACCCACAAATTCCTGAGGATGCGCGCCCGGCCGAAGATCCTCCTCAGCACCACTTATGAGCAGGCGATGGAATATTATGACCGGTACGAAGACTTTGTGCTTGGAGTAATTACAGATATTAATTTCCGGAGAGGCGGTGTTAAAGACCCGCAAGCAGGCATTGAGTTCGCGAAGGCTGTAAGAGCGCGCCATTCTGACATACCAATCCTGCTCCAGTCAAGCAATAATGAATACGAATCTTACGCCCGTGATAACGGGATGAACTTCGCCCTCAAAGGTTCACCCCGGCTGCTGCACGAATTACGCGACTTTATGTTAAATAATTTCGGTTTCGGTGATTTTGTCTTCAAAACACCGGATCTGCATACCGTCGGCCGGGCAACAAATCTCCGGGAACTTGAGGAACAGATAAAATATGTACCCGCGGAAAGTATAAACTACCACGCATCACGCAATCATTTTTCAAGCTGGCTGAAGGCGAGAACTGAATTTGACCTTGCCGTTCAGTTGAGGCCGCAGAAAGTTTCTGATTTTGCCTCCATCGAGGAACTGCGACAGATGATGATCAGGAACATCCAGGATTTTCAGGCCGAACGGCAGCGCGGTATCATTGCAGATTTTAATAAAGAGAATTTTAATTCGAAGAACACTTTCGCCCGAATCGGCGGCGGATCATTGGGCGGAAAAGCACGCGGACTCGGATTCATCAATTCTCTTATCAGCCGCAACCCTTCGCGTGTAAGGTTTGAAGGAATTGAAATTTCGGTACCTTCTGCGGTTGTAATTGCGACCGACGCTTTTGATTACTTCATCGAAGCAAATAATCTTATCGGTTTTGCCCTCAGCGAGAATGATGATAATGCCCTTCTGAATGCTTTCATCAACGCGGGTAACTTCCCGGAAGATGTGCGTGAGAAACTTATAGAATTACTTGATATTATAAAGGGGCCTCTCGCCGTAAGGTCTTCCAGCCAGCTTGAAGATTCGCAGTTTCAGCCGTTCGCGGGCGTTTATGAAACATTTATGATCCCGAACAACCACCCCGATGTGAATGTCCGGCTTGAGGAACTGATCAGAACGATAAAATGCGTTTATGCGTCAACCTTCTTCAAGAAAACAAAAGACTATATGAAAATGACCGAGTACCGCCTCGAGGAGGAAAAAATGGCGGTGATTGTCCAGCGTCTTGTCGGCCACGAAAGAAGCGGAAGGTTCTATCCTGATTTCGCGGGAGTTGCAAAGTCATATAATTTTTATCCGGTAGCGCCGCAGAAATCTACCGACGGAATTGCATTGGTCGCCCTTGGACTTGGGAAAACAGTGGTTGACGGCGGCAACGCGGTCCGCTTCTGCCCGAATTATCCTAAACATATGCTTCAGTTTTTTTCCGCGCGTGAAACCGTGCGCAACGCGCAGCAGGATTTCTATGCTCTTAATCTCAGTAAAAAAATCGATCAGTTTACGATAGCAGGCCTTGAGGGCACACTCGAAAAGTACTCGCTTGATGTTGCCGAAAATGACGGTACACTTTCCATCGCGGGTTCAACTTATTCCCGCGAGAATGATGCGGTTTACGACGGCATATCGCGGCTGGGGAAAAGGGTTGTCACGTTTGCGCCTGTTCTAAAACATAAAATTTTCCCTCTTGCTGATATACTTAAAGTGATGCTGCAGATGGGTACCTGGGGAATGGGAACGAATGTTGAAATCGAATTTGCGGTTAATCTGGATGTGCCTGAGGGTGAAAGAAAAGAATTCGCGATGCTGCAGATGAGGCCGCTCGTGATCAGTTCGGAAGCAGAAGAACTGAGTATTGAACATCTCGAAGAATCGGATCTTATTTGTCAGAGTTCACAGGTACTCGGCAACGGAGCATTTAAGGATATTTATGACGTCATCTATGTCGATTATCATAATTACGACCGCGCGAAAAGCCGTGAGGTCGCGGAAGAAGTCAGCAAATACAACGCACAGCTTGTTGAAGAAAAACGCCCTTATGTTCTTATTGGTGTCGGAAGATGGGGAAGTTTCGACCACTGGCTCGGCATTCCCGTTACCTGGGACCAGATAGCGGGCGCAGCAGTAATTGTTGAATCCGGATTTAAGGACTTCATCGTTACTCCTTCACAGGGATCGCATTTCTTCCAGAATATTACATCATTCCGTGTGGGGTATTTTACGGTTAATGAGACGGATAAAAAATCATTCATTGAATGGGACTGGCTTAACAGCCAGGCGCCCGTTTCAAAAATGGAATATGTAAAGCATCTGAGATTTGAACAGCCGATAACCGTTAAGATCAAAGGGCATCAGAACTGGGGAGTTATCACGAAACCTGGAATACAATAGAAAAAACCGCGGCGCGGATCAGAACCTGTAACCGGCAGAAATAAAAAATAATCTGTAACCGGGTGAAGTGGCCTGCATTGTTATCGCGTAGGCCATAGAGGCGCTTAAAACAACATTTGTACTCTCAATATACAGCCTGCCGCCGCCGCTGATCGAAAGCCCCCAGCCCCATTCATTTACATCGCTGAATGTCCTGTCATTCATCAGCAAAACACTTCCGCTTCCGGTCATACTCAGCACGCCGGTTATTTGCCGTTCAATCACCATTCCTCCCTGTACGCCCCTTACGAAAGGATAATATCTTCCCCGCCTGTCCTCGGGTAAAAATCTGTCGGCGTCCTGTGCATAGAGCGCGGCGAACTCATAAACTATGTCTCCGGTATTATCGTCATCAAAACGGACATAAAAACCCGAACCGAAAGAAAAAACCGCAGGCGACCTGCCGCTGATATATCCCGCTCCCGCCAGTGCCCCTGTCTCCGTAAGCCTTATTTGTCCGAAGATACTTGTAATAGCAAATAAAGACAGGAGTATGACTATCTTCATAAGGCTAATTAGCGGAATCTTCTGTTGTAAATGGCTTTGTGATACAGGTCGAGATATTTTTTCGCGGAAATTTCCCACGAAAAATCTTTCGCCATACCGTTCAGCATAATACGCATCCAGGTATCGCGGTCGTGATAAACTTCATAAGCTCTTTGAACCGTGTTCAACAGCGCCGAAGGCAGATAGTGCTCGAAAGAAAAACCCGTACCCGACATATCGCCCCTCGCGAAGTATTCGTGCCAGTCATGCACTGTATCGGCAAGGCCTCCGGTTTTATGAACAATAGGCACTGTGCCGTATTTGAGGCTGTAGATCTGATTCAGTCCGCACGGCTCGTACCTTGACGGCATCAGGAACATATCTGAACCGGCTTCGATCAGGTGCGACAGCTCATCGTGGAATCCGATATATGTAAATACCTTCTCCGGATACGCATAACTGAGGCTTCTGAAGAGGTTTTCATATTCGTCTGCGCCAGAACCCAGGATCACCCACTGCATATTCAGGTTCATTAAATCGTAAATACTTTTTACGACAAGGTCAAAACCTTTTTGCGCAACCAGGCGCGAGACTATACCTGCCAACGGAACTTCGGGATCATATTTGAGTTTTACAGATTCAAGCAGGTACTTTTTGTTTTTGACTTTTTCTTCAAGATTGTCCGCTGAAAATCTGTGCGGTATAAATTTATCATTCAGCGGGTCCCAGACTGTGTAATCAACGCCGTTCAGTATTCCTACGAAATCATTTATACGGTATCTTAGAACACCTTCCAGCCCCTCGCCGTAACTGCTGTCGGTAATCTCTTCCGCATAGGTTTCACTGACGGTATTAATTGCATCGGCATACATCAGTCCGGCTTTAAGGAACGAAACGCTTCCCCAAATCTCAATGGCGCTGTTTTCATAAAAAAGATCAGGCTTAATCTCAGCTTTATGGATTGTATCTTTGGGAAATCTTCCCTGGTAACCGATGTTGTGTATCGTCATCACAGTCGCGGTCTGTTCGAAAAAACGGTCCCAACTGTAATTATCTTTTATGTACAAAGGAATCAGTCCCGTTTGCCAGTCGGCGCAGTTTATCAGGTCCGGTTTCCAGTTAAGCCTTTGCAGTGCCTCGATTACTGCTTTATTAAAAAGTATAAACCTTTCATCCTCGTCGGGATCGTTTGTATAAATGTGCTTGCGGTGATAATAATGGGGGCAATCAATAAAATATACTTCAACCTGTGAACCGGGCAAATAAGAATGGAAGACCCTGACAGTGTGTACTTTTCCCGCAACCCTGACAGGCATTTCGCCGATGGGATAACTGTAATCAAGGTTATATTTTGAGTGGTCTATTAAGGCATACTTAGGAAGAAAGACTTTGACTTCAACGCCCATTTTATGGAGATACTTAGGCAGGGCCCCCGTGACATCTCCTAATCCTCCTGTCTTTGCAAAAGGGAAAACTTCCGAGGAGGCAAAGGCTACTTTCATTTCTGATTTTCCGGTTTTATTAACTGAATCTAACGACAGCCCAAAATTACGAAAATCCCCGCAATTAATTTTGCAGCCGCGCTCAGGCATCAAATAAAAGTTCAAATTTTAATAGAGTTGGTCTTAGAATTTAAATTTAAATCTTTAATGCTTATTTGCGGGACTCATTCGCTTCCATTCCTGCCGGTTTTTGAATTTAAAATAAAACCGCCCCGCGTTTTGAACGGGGCGGCATCGTCACATCACATCTACTCTTAACTAATTCACACTTATCTGAATTTCTTTCGGTTTCGCTTCTTCAGCTTTCGGAATCACAACCGACAACTGTCCGTTTATGAAGTCCGCGTGAATCTTATCTTCCTTCACTTTTTCCGGAAGAGTGAACGAACGGTAGAACTTTCCGTAAACACGCTCAACGCGGTGATATTTGGAGTCAGACGATTCTGTCTCCTGTTTTCTCTCGCCCGAAATGCTGAGTACGCCCCGGTTGATCGAAATCTTCACGTCCTCTTTATTGATACCCGGAAGATCGAGTTTCAGTTTGTAGTTTTCAGCATCCTCGAAAATGTCCGTCAGCGGCATCCAGCTGGCCGTGTTCAGTTCATCTTCATTTCCTCTTGCAGCATTGAATCCGAACCTGTTTTCGAATTCTTTGTATAACCTGTTGAATTCGCGTTCAACGTTAAGCAGATCTCTTACGGGATTAAATCTTACGATAGCCATATTTTCCTTCCTTTCTGAAATAATTACTTAATCTTAATTTCAAACGGTTTTGCTTCTTCAGCTTTTGGTATTTCAACCGTTAACATACCGTTCTTAAACGAAGCCGTGATCTCATCCTGTTTGATCAGTTCCGGCAGAGTAAAGCTCCTTGAGAATCCGCCGAAAGTTCTTTCGACTCTGAAATATTTTCCGCTCTTCTCTTCTGACTCATTCTTCCTTTCGCCTGATACAGTCAGTACGCCTTCTTTATAGGATATCTTAACATTATCTTTTTCAACGCCGGGAAGATCGAGTTTAAGAACGTAGCTCTTCTGGTTCTCGATAATATCGGTCGCAGGGGTCCAGAGTACATTCTCATTTTCCTCACCGCTTTCACCGAACAGTCTGTTGTTTAAGAACCTGAATACTGAATCGAATTCGTTTTCGATCCTTGACATTTCCCTTGCGGGATACCATTTTACGAGTGTCATATTTTATTCCTTTCTATATAATTTGGTAAAATTCATTTGTCGTTTTCTGTTACATATATTTCAAATCGCGTGCCAAAAGTCCGCGAATTCTGTAACTCATTATTTTACAATAAATTATACCCATTTGCCGGCTACAAAGGCGGTTTTGCCAAAAATAACCGTAGTTGTCGGTTTTGTCATATTATGTGACAATAATAACTTAAATATGACCTGATGTCTGACATTGCGCCATTATGTCTCTAAGTGAATTTGGGCCAAAATGATAGCTTTCTTCTTTGAATCCATCTTCCGTGTGATTAAATTTCTTTACCAAAATGAAAATTGAAGACGCGATAAAACAAAAAGCTTTCAGAAGCGAGTTTCATAAACTGCAGGTGAATATTATCTATACTGCAAATGAACTGACCGGCAAGATCCACGAGCTGATGAAACCGCACGGGCTTACGCCGGAGCAGTATAATGTTCTCCGCATCCTCCGCGGGCAGTATCCGAAACCGTCTTCTATTAATTTACTGGTTGAAAGAATGCTTGATAAAATGTCGAATGCCAGCAGGCTTGTTGATAAGCTTCTGGGAAAAGGATTAGTTGAACGTTCCTGGAGTTCCGAAGACCGCCGTAAGGCAGAGGTGGTAATTACCAGGCGGGGATTAGATTTGCTGAGTGAGATAGACAAGCAAAATGATTTTGACCGGCCGGACAGCCAGAATATTTCAGAGGAGGAGGCAAAAGAACTTAACCGCCTGCTTGATAAATACAGGGATTAATACTGATAGAAGATTATTCCCCGGCAGCCATTTTCTCCTTGTCTTTTTTAAGTTTTTTCTTTCCTTTTTTCTTCCCGAATTTATCTTTATAGCTCGCCGCGATCTTACAGTCGCCGCACATACCCGTGCAGCATCTGTCCCATTCGGACTGACTGAATTTTTTTCGGAGTTTACTCACGGGGAAACTCTGTCCGCTGTAATAGTTTCATTATAACATTATTGCCGGAATTTTCATAAATATATTATTTTGGACAATCAGACTATGGACACAAATATTAAATTAAGTTTTATTATCTTAAAGGTTCTTTATTGACGAATCAAAATTTATAATAAAATATATCAAACATCAACAGAAAAGAAAGACAATGCAAAAGTTAACCACCCTTTTTGTTCTTTTTTTGTCCCTTCAACTTTGGGGGCAGAGTTACCACACAGTTAATATTGACGGGAATAACGATTTTAATACCACCAATGAACGTATGCTGACGACCAGCGGCACTCAGAGTTATGGTTACGTATCTTGGGATGCTACTTATTTATATGTTGGATATTCCGGCAACACTCCGGCAGGCGGGCTTACAGACAACGGCCGGGCTATTCATTTATACATCGATGCCGATCCTCAGCAGACTCCAACTTCAGGGACCGGATCCACATCGAGCGATGCCTGGCTTTGGAACCCAACTCTCCCCTTTACTGCGAACTACCATTATGCTTTTAAAACAGTGGATAACGCAGAGATTAAACGTAAATATAACGGCGGGGGCTGGGGAGATTATCCTTTTTCGACAAGCAACTGGAAAAACACAAGTTCAAATTATTGGGAAGTAAGGATTAAATTATCTGATATCGGAAGCCCGAAGCAGATCAATTTAGTTACGTACATCGAAGAAGACTGGAACGGCGGATATATCTCTTCCGGTTTACCGGCGGGTTTGTTCACCAATACCAATCAGCAGGGCTCAATAAACTTTAACAGCGCCTTCTTAAACTTTTATTTAATTCCGGATATCAACCCGAACTCTGTTTACCATCTCGCAAACTACCAATGGCAGGTGAAGATGACCGCAACTACCGGTTCGATAAGCGACATCGCCTATGCCGGTATGGCTAAGAATGCAACCAACGGCTGGGATACCGGGATTGACCTCCCAAAACCGCCGCCTGCAACAGGCAATTACATTGAAGTTTATTTCCCGCACGCAGACTGGCTTTCGGCCCTCGGCCCAAACTATTCCAGGGACTTCCGTTTATTAAAGTCTCTCGACAGTACAACCTCAGCCTGGGACTTTTCCGTTAACACGGATAAAATCAACTCAAACATAACGATCAGTTTACCTGACTTTAGTTTTGTTCCGTCAAATTATGACATTCAGATAAAAGACTTAACCGCCGATTCTCTTCACAATGTAAGGACCCGCGGTGATTATGTATATAACACCGGCGCGAACGGCGGAGTCAAAAATTTCAAACTTATCATCGGTATTACGTTAGCCTCACAGAATATTCAGGCCGGCTATGCCTCGTTTAATTACGGCACTTTAAAAACCGATAAAGATTCAACTTTCAGTTTAGTCCTGACAAATACAGGTGATTCCGCTTTAGTTATTTCAAATAC
>CAIMOS010000039.1 GCA_903843135.1 uncultured Ignavibacteriales bacterium
TGATAAGATCGACGCAATTGTCATTAAAACTCAAAGCACCTGTTGGCGCACTGTACCAATAGGACTCGTAATCCCAGGACCAGCCATCGCCAAGGCCAATATCATCAAAATTATCATCGTCACCAATAATGTTACCCCTTATCTCGTCTATACCGAGTTCAAGTAGTGAATCAGCCCAACTCCGGAAAATTTCAAGATTATCTTCGCCATAGAATCTCCCGGAGATTGACGGGTCGCCATATCCTTTTACAATAAGATTACCTTTAAGGACCGATCCGTCAACATTTCCGTCAGTTAACAACTCAGTCTTAAATGTGTAATCCTTGCCAAGTATAAGCAGACCAGCGGCTGTGGTGAATAATTTTAGATTTGATGCGGGCATAAAAAGTTTATTCTCATTCCGCCGGTAAAAATATTCACCTGTCTCGAGTGATTGAATAGCAACACCCCAGTGTGCATTTCCGAAATTCGGGTCATCGAATATTTCATTAAGTTGTGTACTTAATTCGGCGATCGTCGAATAAGAAAACCGGCTCACGGAATCAGATTTTGGAACCTGAGCAAACACGGCGACAGAAAAAAGTGTCAGAAGTATGAGAGTCTTATTCATCATCCTGGTGCATAAGATTTTTTATTTTGGCAGGATCAATGATTAAATATTTACCGGGCGGAATACCGTCTGCTGTAAACCCCGCGATGCTCTTCCTGTGAAGCTCAACAACCGTATATCCTAACCGGCCAAACATCCTTTTGACAAAATGGTTTCTGCCTTCGACTGTTTTAACAGAGATAAGGTGATTAGTTTTATCCATTACTTTGAGTTGTTGAAATTTACTGTTCCGACCGTCCAGGATAATTCCGTGCAGGAGTTTATTCTTATCGTTAAAGTCGAACGGGCTGGAAAGCTTGACGATGTATTCTTTCACGATATGGTTTGACGGATGCGTCAGAAAATGGGAAAATTCTCCGTCATTCGTAAGGAAAAGCGCTCCTGTTGTATTATAGTCAAGTCTTCCAACCGGAAAAATTTTTTCGTTTGTTTTAATCAGATCAATGACTGTTTCCCTGTTCCGTTCATCGTCCGTAGTAGTGACTACGCCCTTGGGTTTATGTAATAGGTAATACAGGTGTCTTTTAGGCCTTATCTTTTCACCATCGATAGTCACCACATCTCTCTCCACATCCACGAGAGTGCTTAGCTCAATAACTGCACGGTCATTTATTTCAACCCTGCCGTCCAGAATAAATTCTTCGACTTTGCGCCGGGATCCTATGCCGCATTCGGATAAATATTTATTGATCCTTATTTTCATTTCCTGCTTCTGCTATTTCTTTTTCCATATTTTCTTCCAGTTCGCTCATCAGCAGTTTCCTTTTTTGATCAACGAAGTCCTCATCCTTTAAAATTTCTTCAATCTCTCTTGGTTTAGGTAGATCGGAAAGACGATTTAATCCAAAATACTTCAGGAATTCATCAGTAGTTGCGTAAAGCAGGGGCCGCCCTATCTTTTCTGCTCTGCCGGTAATAGTGATAAGCGACTTTTCGAGAAGTGTGCCTATAATTGAATCAGAGTTGACCCCTCTGATACTTTCAATTTCAGGTTTAGTAATAGGCTGTTTATAGGCGATGATTGCAAGTGTTTCTAATGATGCTGCGCTAAGCCTTCTCTTGCTCTTCTCGGATGCCAGGTAGCCTAAATATTTCGCGTACTCAGGCTTTGTAGCGAAGATATAACCTCCTGCAAGCCTGACTATATTAAATGATCTGCCATCCTCATTATATTTAGTATTCAGGGCATCAACAACATTTTCAATATCATCAGGCCCGATGGAGATTTCACTCCCGTCAAGCCCTTTTATCGCATCAATTATTAATTTCCCTTCCAATGGTTCATCAGAGGAAAAAATCAGTGCTTCAATTATAGAGTTATAAACAGAGTCCATTAAGCTAATTTGTATAATATAAAATCATTAAAATTTGGTGAAATGCGAATCCCAAGCTGGCCCATCTTCACCATCTCGAGCAACGCTATGAAAGTAACCACTAACCTGATCTTTTCCCGTATTCCGTCAATAACACTCATAAAGTGAAGTTCGACTGCATTTTCCATCTTAGTTAA
>CAIMOS010000040.1 GCA_903843135.1 uncultured Ignavibacteriales bacterium
ACCTCCATCTTCCCTTAATGACACCCGAACAATTCACCAACTTTATGTACGGATGCCAAAGCTACGGAGCTTCCATTCCAAGTGTGCTCAAATTCATCCATAAAGAACTTATTGAACGCACGGACGTAAGGCGCTCTGTTATGCTGCAGTTTCTGGTTGATTACCTCCGGACGGACCGTGTGCAGCTATCCGATATACACCTGAACGGGCATTTCCATATTCAATCGGGTGTACTGGATTTTGAAATCCTGCAGGCCCTTTCATTCATAGATGCGAAAATTACCGAGAAACTGTTGAAAAATTATCTTAATAAAGGTATAAGCGTGTTTGAAGCGGAAGCTCTTAAAAAGAGCTGTATGGGAGTGGTGGAAGATCTGATAAAAACAGGCCGATGCGATCAATATTATGAATATTTTGAAATCCATCATACTATGACTAAAGAAGATTTTGATAAACGATTCCGCACCAAAATGGATTATCTTGTCCGTATCTCTAAAGATGTTCTTTCTGAACATTTTTTGGAATAGGAATTCTAACAGTATATTATTCGTTACACTTTACAAGATATAATGGAATACTTATTTATGCATCTGAATGAAGAGCTCCTGCAGGAAACAGCGCTGAAGAATGAAAATTTTTCGGAAAAGGACAGTATGCATCTGGCGCATTGCGCGTACTGCAGGGAGAGGTATGCCGGTTATCTCGAATATTATGCTTCTTTGGATGATAAGTTAGATGAACCTTTCACCGATGAGACTGCTGATCTCTCCAGCCGTTTATTGCCGCAGCCAAAAACAAAACTGCTGCCGCAGAGAGATGTCCAGATTATCCCCCGCGGCAGTAAATTTGAAATAATAAGTGCGAATAAATATGCGCTTGCGCTCCGGGATTTTTTCTATCAGTACCCAAAAACAGTTCTTAGCGGAGCAACTTTAATTGCAGCCGCCCTGGTATTTACTTTTATGACGGTAGCCCGTGCCCCAAAGCCGGCCAACATTATTTACGCAAAGGCGGAAAATGGTTTTCTTATTGCATACAACCAAACTGGCGAAAAAGCCTGGGCGAAGTTTATAGCGGATGGTTTTGATGCCGCCTTTATTCAAAAAACGTCAGGTCCGGGTTCTGTTCTATCATACCTCTTGGTAGACGACATAAATGCAGATAATCGAAACGAAATCGTGTTGATCAAGTGGGGCAATGCCCCCCGCAACGAAAGGAAAAACATCACTTGTTATGATGCTGACGGAAATGTTTTGTGGACTTGCGGTTTTAATAAAAAATTGGTTACGAAAACCGAGGAATTTTCAGACGAATATTATCCACATCGCATTTGTAATGCTGATTTAGATAGTGACGGAGTACCGGAATTGTATGCGATATTCGGGCATGCTGAGTACTTCCCAAGATTTATTACAAGGATTAATACTGTCACGGGCACCATATCGGATTCTTATTTTCATCCCGGTTATCTGGTCAATTTGGAAATATATAATCCAAAGGGAACAGAAACCCCCCTTTTGCTGGCTTATGGTACAAGCAACTCCTTTCAAAGGGCAGTTTTGCTGGCGTTATCCTATGACCAAATATCAGGGTATGCACCAAGCGATTCAACAAGAACACCGGTTGGCATGAATCCGGCATCGGAAACAAAATATCTCCTTTTCCCCAAATGTTATCCATTTGATCTATCATCCAGCCTGCGGGAAGGTGTCTCAGCAATCAATATCCGTGAAGACGGATCAATTCTGGTTGCAGTTGCACATAACTTCGAAAACTTTGATGCAAACTTTCAATTTGAACTGAATAACAGGTTCGATTGCGTACAAGTTAGTGGTGGCGATCATCTGTATTTAGCGTTAAACGACCTGAAGAAAGCAGGGAAACCAGTCCATATCATAGATAGCCTGTACTTTAATAATCTTAGGAACAGTATTCAATATTTCCGCAAGTAAACCCCCGCGTCACTTATTTATTAAATATATTACCCGGAATTTTCTGACAGCTCTCTTTTCGTAATACTCTACCTTATGGTAAAAAAAATTTGCATCACTTCCGTTCAGGGGGTGATAGTAATTCTTACATAATCATAAGGATTCAAATGGAAAAAATAATGACTCTTCTTTTTGTCCTTTGTCTTGCAAGAGGAAACACAATTGCGCAAACCGATACTTTAATTGTCGATAATGGTAGTGTGATCAAAAAGTTCCTGCTCACCGAAATCGATTCAATAACTTTTGATAATCTCACGGGGATCGATGATGAAAATCCTCTGTTACTGCATCCGGTTGAGTTTACGCTAAACCAAAACTTTCCCAATCCATTTAATCCATCCACTAATATCCAATTTCAACTACCATCTGCCGGCAGATTATTCCTGCGAATATATGATATTAACGGCGGGTTGGTGAATGAAATTTTTTGCGGAGAAAAGGAAGGAGGCATACATACCGTTCAATGGAATGGTAAAGATGCCTTTGGTCGAAGCGCGGCGAGTGGAGTGTACTTGTATTCTGTTCAGTTCAATAATTCACTTTTAACTAGAAAAATGATCTATTTGAGATAAAATTAAGGAGTTTTTAAAATGAAAAAATTAATGTTGTTTATTTTACTTTTTACAGTCAGTATGACCTTCGGTCAATCCCAAATGTATATTTGGAAAAATAATGTAATTGTTGATACGCAAACTATTACTAATGATTTGAAAATATCATTTAATACCTCATCTGGGTTCACCTGCGGTAGTTCAACCGTTAATTATGCTGGCAAAACATATCATACTGTACAAATAGGAACCCAGTGCTGGTTAAAAGAAAACCTTGATGTTGGTAATAAAATTAATGGCAGCTTGGATCAGAGTAATAATGGCACGATAGAAAAATATTGCTACGATGATATCCTTTCTAACTGCACAACCTACGGAGGTTTATACCAATGGGACGAAGCTATGCAGTACATAACAGATTCTAGTGCACAGGGTATTTGCCCATTGGGTTGGCATTTACCGACCAAAACAGAAATACAAACATTAATGTCAGCTGTAAATAATAACGGAAATGCTTTGAAATCTGTCGGACAAGGCACTAGTAGTGGTCAGGGTACCAATACAAGCGGTTTTTCAGCATTGTTGGGAGGTATTCGTCATATCACTGGCGTCTTTGGCCTGATGAATACGAACGTTTTCTTTCATAGTTCTACAGCGATCGATGGTGGGACATACGATTCCGCCATTCAATTATTTTCAACTGACAGCAATATTACTTTAGAACCAGCACACAGGATTAATGGTTTCCCTATTCGTTGCTTGAAAAATTAAAATTGATACGATGTATTGAAAAGATTCCAAGATTCATCCATAAACGTCAGTAACCCTGGCAGTTTTTTAATTAGTATAAGATCAATAATAGCGATTTATCAATCATCATTTCAGTAAGAAACGAGTATAAATAGATAGACGACAAAAGTGGTAACAGGGGTTCAAATTCCCTCGGGGTAACAAAAAAGCCTGCAGAAATGCAGGCTTTTTCATTTTGTGTCCGGCACATTCATTAACTTTGAAGTGCAAGTCCTCAGCGAGCAGGGCAGTGGGAATCGCCAGTCAAAGTCAAGGGTGTCCGTTGCAAGGGCGCAAAGTTATGATTGTCAACGACCACGATATTCCCCAGGTAAAGACGTAAAAAAACCAGATTAATCCCCAGTCACAGGATCATCTTATTCCCCAGTTTCAGGATCAGATGATTCCCCAGTTTCAGGATCACCTTATTCCCCACCTAAATCACCG
>CAIMOS010000041.1 GCA_903843135.1 uncultured Ignavibacteriales bacterium
CCGTAATAATCCGAAAGCCATTACTGCAATTCCAATTCCCAAAACAGTAAGAAAGGAACGCAGTTTATGTCTCAGGGCATTTTTAAAAATTAATTTAAATACTTTCATAAATCGCCTATATCAGATCACCTTTCTCAAGATGCCGTATTATGTGAGCGCGCTCGGCTGCGTGCGGATCGTGTGTAACCATAACAATAGTTTTTTTGAACTCTGTATTAAGCCTGTCCATAAGCGTCAGAATTTCTTCGGCTGATTTTCTGTCAAGGTCACCTGTAGGTTCGTCAGCAACAATAAGAACCGGATCAGTAACTATTGCTCTGGCTATCGCTACTCTTTGTTCCTGCCCGCCTGAAAGCTGTTTAGGGTAATGTGACATACGGTCTCCCAATCCGACAATACTAAGGGCAGTCTCGACGTGCTTTCTTCTTTCCTTTTTACTTAGCTTCGTAAGCAGCAGCGGCAATTCAACATTTTCATAAGCAGTCAATACCGGAATGAGATTGTAAAACTGGAAGATAAATCCAATCGTATTTGACCTCCATTTGGCCAACCCCGATTCGCTTAGCTTTGCGATGTCGGTCCCGGCGATTGTAAGGCTGCCCTTCGTAGGTTTATCAATACCTGCAATCAGATTCAGCAAAGTAGTTTTCCCGGAACCGGAAGGGCCCATCAGCGCAAGGAATTCTCCCTCTGCAACGTCAAAAACAATATTATTCAGAACCGGTATTTCCATATTTCCGCGGAAATAGGATTTCTGGAGATCACGGATTTCAATTATAGGTTTACTAACTGTTTCACTCATTTTATCTTCTTTCAGCTTTACTTTTCATCATTTTTAATTTTTGTACCGTCGGATATTTTTTCATCCGGTGTCTCGATTATTTTATCTCCGTCTGACAATCCCGAAACAATTTCAAAGTTAGTTCCTGTTCTTTCGCCTAAAACAACAGTCTGCTTTTTTGCGGTTTCTCCATCAACTTTGAATACGAATGATTTATTATTTTCAGTCAAAACTGAACTTACCGGAACATAAATTGCGGTTTTTTCCACACTTACTCTATCGGATTTTTCGGCGGTGAGAAATTGTACCTTAGCGCTCATTTCCGGGAGGACATTGCTGTCATATTGCTTAAAACCAATCTTGACCATCACCGTCGCCTTTGCCCGGTCGGCAGTGGGCACGATTTTGTCAACATAAGCCGGATATTTTACGTTCGGATATGCGTCAAGCGCGACGGAACATTCCTGATTAACTTTTATTTTCTGAATGTTAGATTCGGAAACGTCAGCTTCAACCTGAAGAGAAGTCATATCCGCGATTGTTACAACCGCTGCTCTTGAAGAAGCGCTTGCAGCAAAGGGTGCTACAACTTCGCCAATATCGGCATTCTTAGTTAATACAGTTCCGTTGAAAGGCGCACGGATCAATGTATTTTCCAAAGATACCTCTGATGAGAGTAATGTAATGCTCCAACGGAAAAGAGACATTTGGTAAAAAAAATAATGTTGACAAATTACGCTGCATGTTCAATATTTGCCCAGTATTGAGCCCGCTTCAATTCGGCAACGATCATTTTATCCTCTCTTTCATCTAACCGGGCATCCTTTCTTCCAAGAAGATAATCTTCAGGAGTAAGATAATTCAGAGACCCGTGTAATCGGCAAGAGTTATAATGTTTAATATACCTTGAAACGGACGATCTTAAATCATCCAAAGAGAGATGACTCTCTGTCCTTAGGCACTCCTCTGAAATAGTCCTATGAAACCTTTCTATCTTGCCATTGCTCTGAGGATAAGCAACGGATGTTTTCACATGGGTTATCTCAAGGTTTTGAATAAATTTCTTGAACTCTTTTGCGATAAACTGAGGCCCGTTATCAGTGATGAGCCTCGGTTTGGCGTCCGGATATTTTTCCTTTGTCTTTTGAATAATCAATTGAACATCATATTGTCCCATATGAGTTCTTACCTCATGGTGGAGCACATAGCGGGAATACCCGTCCAGCACCGAGATAAGGAAGAAAAAAGTGCCACAATAGTTGAGATATTTAATATCTGTATGCCAGTGACGATGAGGTGCATCCGGCTGATGAAAACCCTTTCCTTTACCTTTTCTTTTAACCGTATTCCATTGATTGAGCAGTCCATTCCGCTTCAGAATACGATAAACAGTGGATGGAGCTGCTATGGCAACATTTCTGTCCATCATATCGTATGTCATTCTCCTGTAGCCGTCTTTAAGGAAATAGTCACCCTCTGCGAAGTGTTTTTGCGCGTAAGTGGTTATAGCCTTTACCTCTTCCGGCATAAGCCAATGCTCTTTAGGTATTTTTCCATTGTGGTTATTGGGTTTACCATAACGCTTCCGCCACTGATAGAATTTCTTCCGGTTCAACCCGATATGGTCCAGAAGAACTATCATCTGGAATGTACTCCTTCCCTGGAGGTAAGTAAGGTAGTTGACGATTTCATCACGGATTTCCGGTTCAACCCAACGACCATTCAAATCTCCCCATGAACTTTTTTTTTCATCTTCAGGTTGTCTGCGACAAGCTCACTGATCAGGGAATCTTTGTCTTGAAGCTTTGCCTCTAATTTTTGGATTTTTAGCTCCTCGGACTTTGTCCCTTTCTCCTTGGCGAAAATCATTGCTGCGTTTTCGAACAACTCTTTCTTCCAGAGATAGATCAAATTTGGGTGCAAGTCGTACTGCTCAGCTAATTTCCCTATAGGGATTTGATTCTCTAAATGTTCTCTGATTACTCGTACTTTGAACTCGGCTGTGTATTGCTTTCTGGTTTTGTCCATGAATTGGGCTCCTTAAGTGTTTCTCTAATTTATTACTTAATAAGTCCTTTTCCAACTTAAGCATTATAAAGCCGCCATTGGTGTCGCGGAGGCCCGCCAACAGGGCAGAGAACCCGCTTGTGTCTGTTCCCTGGCCGCTGCCTGTACCCTGCCCTATTGCCTTTAGGGCATTCCCGTCATTATTCACGGCTGCCGCCAAAGTTTCGAATTCTGCATTCGCCGGTATATGCCATCCCGGTGGACATATCCCTCGCGTTCCGGGCGCAGTACTATACTGCATTGCTTCGTTCCATTGGTACAATCCGCCGTAAGTATTACAATTTGCCTCATCATCATTATAACAGTATTTCTCTATAGTGCTATTATTACTTTGGTTCTGGACTCCGTTTACTCGCGTGCCTACATTAAGATTCTCTTTCAGCCAGCATTGTGTTCCTATTTGTACCGTATTGTATGTTTTTCCTTCATATGTTACTGTCGGTGTTCCGGGACAAGGTACGCCCATTATGATGGGAGCCCGGAAATCGATCTTCAGATCGTTTGTTACAATAAAGGAATCTGTCTTTACTCCGCCCTGCCAAATATAGAGATATGACTGCGCCTGCAACGCGAATCCTAAAAAGCCAATTATTAAAACTATTTTCTTCATCATTTTCTCCGGTTACTCATTTATGCCAAATAGATAACATTTTTGGATATTTGAGAAATAATCAAATCCTTCAGGCACAGCACACTAAATCCAAATTCGCCTGCCGGGCAGATCCAATTAATAATTAAAAATTTTTTCACTCTTAATTCTTCATTTTTAATTCTTAATTAATTAGAGTCCTTCACGCACCGCACACTATACCCGAGTACCTTACTGTGGTAGTCGAAGTAGATATCAGCGTAATAGTAGCGCAGGCTTATGAGCCATGGGTTAGGTGAACTGTCCCCCGTAGAACTCCATAAGTGCGCGCTGAGGCTTAAATCGTAGAAGTAGCCATAGTAGTCGCGGCTGCCCGCTAACAGGGCAGAGAACCCGCTCGTGTTTGTTCCCTGGCCGCTTCCTGTCCCTTGGTCTATTGCTTTTAGGGCGTTACCATCATTGCTTACGGCTGCCGCCAAGGCCTCGAATTCAGCATTAGTTGGTATATGCCACCCCGGAGGACAGATTCCTCTTGTTCCTGGTGTAATACTGTACTGCATCGCTTCATTCCATTGGTACATTCCGCCATAAGTATTACAATTTGCCTCATTATTATGATAACAATACTTTTCGATTGTTCCGTTATTCGACGGATTTTGGTTTCCGTCTATCCTTGTTCCCACATTAAGATTCTCTTTCAGCCAGCATTGTGTTCCTATTTGCACCGTGTTATATGTCTTCCCTTCATAGGTTACTGTCGGTATTCCGGGACAAGGAACGCCCATTATAATGGGAGCCCGGAAATCGATCTTCAGATTGTTTGTAACAACAAAGGAGTCTGTCTTTACTCCGCCCCGCCAAATACGGAGATATGTCTGCGCCTGCAGCGCGATTCCTAAAAGCCCAATTATTAAAATTATTTTTTTCATTTTCTTCTACGTTTATTTATTTATTTGAGATAGATAACTTTATTCACCAATTGTTTGGAATTAAATTCAATGCAGAAAAGATAGGTTCCGCTCGAAACAATTGATCCGTTTGTATTACGGCCATCCCAGCTAAAAATAAACTCGCCGGGTTCCGTTTCGCCCGAAAATATATCTTTCACCAGTCGGCCGTTAATATCATAGATACGCGCCGATGCTCTTCCTGTGCCCGGAAACGAACAATTAATTTTTGTTACAGGATTAAAAGGATTGGGGTAATTGGGAGAAATTTTGAATATATCGGGGAATAAATCATCATCTTCAGTGCCTATGCCGGCAGGAGGAGGGACATAGAACGTTATTGAGTCAATCTGACTGATAAGATATTTTTTTACAGTCATTCCGTTATCAATAATCAGCGTATCACTTTGCGCAAATGTACTTCCTCTGGCGAGGAGAAGGAGTATGAGCATCACAAGTAGCCGCATAGCACCTCCAATATTTTAGGATATTATTATTTAATGAATACTTGAAAGTCGAAATTCATTATCCCCCTGATTCAATTCAGAATCATTTATAATTTGTTTTGATAAAATTAAGCATTCCCGATAAATACGCAAAACAGTACAAGTCGGAAAAAGATATGGAATGCCACATCTCCCGGCGCAGTCCTCTCCTTCTATTTGATACCGCCAAATCGAAATCGGCATTTCTATTTGATACCGCCAAATAGAAATCGGCATTTCTATTTGGTACTGCCAAATAGAAATTGACAATTCTATTTGATACTGTCAAATAGAATCCTCCTGAGCCGCCCGGTTAAGCAAAAGATGTGCAGATTTTGCCGTTTTTCGCGGATGACCGGCAAACAGAAAAAATTTTTTCATTCTTAATTCTTCATTTTTAATTCTTAAATTTATTGTTTCGAAATTTTATTGGACATTAAAGGAGAGTTATGCGCTCACACGAAATAGATTACCAGATTTTTGGCGACGATATGCAGATGGTCGAGATAGAACTCGATCCGGGTGAAACAGTAATTGCCGAAGCAGGCGCTATGAACTGGATGGAAAACGGGATACAGTTTGAAACGAAAATGGGAGACGGCAGCGATACCAACGAAGGGTTCCTCGGGAAAGCGCTGAATATGGGAAAGCGCGTACTTACCGGCGAATCCCTTTTTATGACCCATTTTACCAACCGCGGTTCGGGTAAAAAGCACGTCGCTTTCTCCGCGCCCTATCCGGGAAAGATAATACCTGTCGACCTGAGAAGTTTCAACGGCAGGCTCCTCTGCCAGAAGGACGCTTTCCTCTGCGCGGCTTACGGGACAAAGATCTCGATAGCATTCACAAGACGGCTCGGCGCGGGGTTCTTCGGCGGCGAAGGATTTATCCTGCAGAAACTTGAAGGCGACGGGCTTGCGTTCATCCACGCAGGCGGAACTATTGTTAAAAGACAGCTTGTAAATGACAAACTTATGATCGATACCGGCTGTATCGTCGGATTTACCGACTCGCTCGATTACGATATCGAAAGGGCCGGCAGCCTTAAATCAATGTTCTTCGGCGGCGAAGGGCTTTTCCTTGCGACGCTTCAGGGCACAGGAACTGTGTATCTGCAATCATTGCCTTTCTCCAGGCTCGCTGACCGCGTTCTCCAGCATTCCTCTTTCGGAACCGGCAGAAGCAAAGATGAGGGGTCCGTACTCGGCGGATTAGGCAGGCTGATAGACGGCAACTGATTTTAACTTTCGTAAATTAAATTTTTATATAAAGGACTGTTCAATGACCAGAACGATTGGCGCTTATTTCTTCCTCCTTCTTTTTGTTTTCACTTCAGGATCATTTCCGCAGAAGAGAAATCTTGAACTCGATACGCTTTTCTCAAACAGGACACTCAACGGAAAAGCCCTGATGGGAACCAAATGGATGGCCGGCGGAACGGCATTCAGCTTTATGAAAATGGATCCAATGAAAAAAGGGATGGTGATATATAAGTACGATATCCCTTCCGGGAAAGACGAGCAGATCGTTACTCCCGATAACCTTATACCTGAAGGAGAAACTCAACCCGTCGCGTTGCAGAACTACGAATGGTCCGCTGATAATAAATTAATGCTGATCACAGGGACAGTTCCCGCCAGGCGCACTAAATCCGGAGGAAGCTTCTTTATTTATGATACTGAACAGAAAAAAATTATCCGCCAGGTGTCGTCCGAAAAAGAACAGGCGAATATCCATTTCTCCCCCGACGGCAAAAAGGTTTCTTTCGTCCGCGGCAATGACCTTTACGTTTATGACATTGCCGATCAGAAAGAAACCCGCCTCACTTCCGATGGCAGCGATGTTATACTGAACGGTATCTTCGACTGGGTTTATGAGGAAGAATTTTCCATCATCACAGCTTACGAATGGTCTGGGGACAGCAAAAGCATCGCGTTCTGGAAACTTGACCAGTCGCAGGTGCCGGAAATAAAAATTCAGAAGTGGGATTCACTCTATCTTAATTCAATCGATATGCGCTACCCCAAAGCCGGCGCGAAGAATTCCACTGTACAGATAGGCGTCGGACAGGTTGAATCCGGGAAAGTAACTTATCTTGATCTTGGCAACGAAAAAGATATTTATATCCCGCGTATTAAGTTTACCGCCGACCCTGCAAAACTTATGGTCCAGTGCCTCAACCGCCTGCAGAACAAACTTGAACTTATTGTTTATGATGCCGCAAAAAACGGATCGAAAATCATTTATACTGAAACAGACTCCTGCTGGATCGATATCTATGATGATCTTACATTCCTGAAAAAGGACAATTCATTTATCTGGACCTCGGAACGCGACGGTTATAAACATATATATCGCATCTCCGCGGAAGGGAAAATACTGAACCAGATAACCGGCGGCGCCTGGGAAGTCGATAAAGTATTGGGTGTGGATGAGGCAAATAATACAATTTATTACAGTTCCCTGGAACGCGGCCCGGTTTACAGAGACCTCTATTCAATCGGGATCGACGGGAAAAACAAAAAACTGATCACACCCCTCAAAGGTGTAAACGCTGTCAATCTTGCCCCCGATTTCACTTATTACATAAACCGTTATTCAACGATGAACACCCTGCCGGCAACTACAATACATAAAGTTGACGGAGAAAAAATCCGGGATTATTATGTTTCCGATATGTCGGTGTTCGATAATTTTAATCTCCCCCCTGCGGAGTTCCTGACTTTCAATACTACCGACGGTGTATCATTGAATGCGTATATGATCAAACCGACAAACTTTGATCCGTCAAAAAAATATCCCGTACTCATTTACAATTACAGCGGCCCGGGTTCACAGACCGTTGAAGATACGTGGGGCGGTTTCACCGCGCTGTGGCACCGTGTTCTGGCGGATAAGGGCTACATCATTTTTGTAGTCGACGGCAGAGGAACCGGAGGGAGAGGGAAAGTATTCAAGCATTTGGTTTATAAAAACCTCGGCGGCTGGGAAGTGAATGATCAGATAGAAGGAGCGAAATATCTCGCGTCGCTCGGCTATGTTGATAAAGACCGTATTGGTATCTGGGGCTGGAGCTACGGCGGATATATGTCCGCGTTAACTCTCGTTAAAGGCGCGGATTATTTTAAAGCCGCGGTTTCCGTTGCGCCTGTTATTCACTGGAAGTTTTACGATTCCATCTATACAGAACGTTATATGTCATTGCCGGAACTGAATCCGGAAGGATATGAAAACAGTTCGGTTCTTAAATACACCGATAAACTCAAAGGTAAATTACTTCTGGTCCACGGAACCGGCGATGATAATGTCCATTTCCAGAATTCAGTGGCGCTGGTGAACAAACTCACAAATGAAAACCGCCAGTTTCAGACAATGTTCTATCCCGAAAAGGACCACGGTATAGGCGGCGGCAAAACGAGGCAGCACCTGTTCAATATGGTTACGAATTTCATCCTGGAGAATCTCTGATTATACCTGAGATTTGACAGTGTTTTTTATAATTTTCTATGTAAATTGCCTTGCTTAACTAATTTAAAGGACTATGAGGCATACGATTAAACACGGCAATATTGCCGGCCACC
>CAIMOS010000042.1 GCA_903843135.1 uncultured Ignavibacteriales bacterium
CGGCAGGGATAGGATAATTTGGGAAAGTTTGCTGCAATTTGGAAATATATACTTTCGCGCGCTCAGTTTTGTCGAACTGCATTTCGTACATCGCCCTCCTGACAAGCATTGAACCTACAACATTTTCAACGAACTGTGTGTAATAGTCGTCTCTATCCGGCACACGAATCTCAAAATTGGGGTCCGGGGCTTCGACGTATGCTTTTGTGTCAACAACCCTGAAGAAAAACAGATCGGGTATAATCTCATATCCGGGAGGCAGAACAAGCTCGCCTTTTTTAAGTTCGTTCTCAACGAGTTCAGGAGCTATGTAGACCGGGCGGTTTTTTATGTTTCTGCCGATAAGGTCGGTCTGGATTTTACGGAATTTCATCTCAAGAGCCTGCGCGTCAAAAACCTGAGACCGCTCAAAAGGCGCAAGGAGTTCCTGGAACTCTTCAATATCCACTTCAAGACTGCTGTAAATGTCCGGCATATTTTTTCTCATCTGCTTGTAGTACCAGGAGCGGCGCAGAAGTTCCTTATCAATTATCTTCACATCATTCCTGTGGTTCTCGACGTACTGGAAATAATACGACGGCGAGATAAAGAAGTCCCATTGATAGGTCAGGATTAATCCGTCAGGACCGGTGGAATTGAGCGCGCTGATGGTGTAATCCTTCAGAAGAAAATTATCACTTTCATCCACTTTACCGTAATTAAGAGTCGCCTGAACGAGCACAAAAACTGTAACGACGATGATCGAAAGATTCTTTCCCAGGTTTTTATCATCGAGAATGTGCGCAAGTTTGATAATTCCGAAAGCTGCAAAGAACGCCAAAGAAACATATGCGAGAAGGAAATAGGAATCGATATCGTGGATATCGTAATTAATTGAATAGAATACGGTAAAAAGAAATGATATAAGGAGAAAATAGAACATCCTCCTGGCAACTTTGAAGGAATAAAACAAACCGATAACGATTAGAAGAAGGTTTACATTGAATTCCGAAGGAAGATTTTTAATAAAATATGACAATTGCTTGCTCGCGGAATCGAAAGAAGAGAAGAGCCACACGCGGTACTGATGGCCCGATACGTGGCGATAAATTCTTTCAAAATCAATCGGATTGCCCCAGTTGAGCGATGGTTCCTGAAGCGCCCTTATCGGCAGATATGCATAAATACCGATAAGCAGAAGAAGAAAAACAAATATCATCTTCGCGAGGCGGATATAAGAAGATTTTTCGAATTTGTAGAGGCTGAAAAAGATGTAAGCTATTCCGGGTAAAACCAGAAGAGTCGTCAGGTGGTTCGAGAAGCTTAGCGCAAGCGCGATCGCAACCAGGAACCACTCATTTTCGTGGATCTCTTCAGAATTGCGGATGTATGATCTGAGAACAACAAGCCAGATAAGGCACAGCAAAAGTACGTGAAGCGAATATACTTCGACCGCGGTACTTTGTATCCAGTATGTTCTGCTGAATGCCAGCAGGAACGCGGACCCGAATGCGGCAAGAAGTTTTGTCGTTTCGTCTATCGGAGCAAAATCTTTATCAGCTTTAACTTCTTTTTGTTTTTTCTTTTTCGACTGCTTAACCGGTTTCTCGTCTTTCCGGAAATAGACAATATTATCAAGTGTGTATTTAACTGTATACGAAAATATTCCTGCTGATATAGCGACCCATACAGATGCAAGAAGGTTGAGTTTATGTATTTCGGTAATGGGGAACGGGATCTGGCTTACTAAGAATCCCAGGACCGTGAAAAGGGGATATCCTGTCGGGTGAGCGATACCAAGTGTTGCCTGAACCGCAGCAAGTTCTCCTGCATCAATCTGCAGTACGGTCCGTGCGTGTGTCAGGAAATAAATTCCGAAGGCGGCAAATCCGGTAAGGAAGTAAAAATTTTTTTTGACGAATTTTTTAAGTCGGTTCAATAGTTATCCGTTATAATATTTACTTAGTATTTCTGAATTCTTGTTTAAAATTCTCCTCAGTTCTTCATAAAGTTCAGCACCGTATTCCAATTCAAGGTGCTGCTTCAGAGATTTCGAATTTAACTTATCCTTAGTGGGCGCGGTTGAAATATCAAAAATAATCTGTGCTCCCATTTCGGCCTCTTTGAGGAACCGGAAGTTATTGGCAAGTAATCCTGAATCTTCCTGACTGAGAAGTCCTTGGACGGAGAGAAACTGAATTGCGTCCAGGGTATTTTCTCCGGCCAATTTTACAAAATAATCACTATTTATGAGAATTAAAAACTGAATCAGGAACTCAATGTCGCCTATTCCGCCCTTCCCTTTTTTTATATTTATGTCTGTTGCGGAAGGAACCTGAGAAAGGTATTTCTTCCGCATCTGCACAATTTCAGCTGCTACGAATTTCACAGAGTGCCTGGAAAGCGCAGATACAATATTAGTCAGAAAAGCGGAATAAAGTTCACCCGATCCGCACACTAAAGAAATTTTTGTTAGTGACTGGAATTCCCATATCCGGGCCCTTGTCTCAAGATATTTTTTATACGCACTTATACTCCATACCAGCGGACTCGACTGCCCCTCAGGACGGAGGCGGCAATCCACTTTGACGGGAGCGCAAAGTTCCCTGGCCCTGCCCAGGATACGCATAAAGATATCCTGAATATCATCCGGAAGATTCTCATCACCGCTTATAAAAATAAGATCGATATCCGAAGTAAAACTCATCTGGTTGTTAGCGCAGCTGCCGAGCGCAATTATTGAATATTCAAAATTCATACCCGATTCTGATAATACGAGGTCGGCCGCTTCAGAAATCCTGCTTTTACAAAAATGAGCGATTGAGTAGGAAGCCTCCCGTTGAGACTGTATGCCAAGAGATACTAAAGCTGACGATCTTGCAAACAGCCTTTGAAGATGATAACCGCTAAGGGAATCCGCCGGTTTCGCCGTAAAGAGACTTCCGGAAATAAGTTCTTCCATCAGAAAAGTATCACGGGCCAGGATATTAATAAACCGCTGGCTTCTTTCGCAGCAAATGAGAAACGAATTAAAAATGGTCTCGTCCTTGAAAAGATCATACCACACCGAGGGGATGTGTCCCGCTTTGATGATCCTGACAAAGTTTTCCAGGACCTGATCTGGCGACGGAGAAGAATTAAGGAAATATATAAGGTAAGATTCAATATCCCGAAAGAGATCGAGTGTCCGGGAATCAAAACTTTTCTGTTCAAGAAGTCCCCGGCCTTCACTCAAATACAAATAATTCTTTTCCGCTTTCTTCCTGTCTGAAAATTTAATTAATTCAATCGGATTTGCAGACGGTTCGCTTTCATTTCCTCCCATAATGGAATCATAAATTCCGCTGACAGTTTTCTTCCGTCGTTCCAGGTCATTTATAAAAGCAACCGGATCCGGAAATCCTAAATAAGCCGATAGCTTATACAGCATATCGGGATCGTCAGGCAACGTGTGCGTCTGGCGGTCGTTCATCAACTGGAGGTAATGCTCAACTTTCCTGTACCGATTGTATGAATCTCTGAATATCCCTGCTTCATCAGAGGAAAGTAATTTATGATCCTCTAATTTATCAATAGCATCGAGAGTATTTCCCGTCCTGATGGAAGGGACTGCGCCGCCGTTTATCATCTGGAGTACCTGTACGCTGAACTCGATGTCCCTGATGCCTCCGCGGGACAGCTTTATATTAGATTCGCTGCCTTGCCGTGCAAGTATGCTGCTCCGGATTTTTTTTATCTGGGCTGAAGGGGAAACGTTAAAAGTAGCCGGATAAATAAAGGGTGAAATACCGCGTGAGAATTTTTTGTACAGCTCTTCGCTGCCTGAAACAAATCCTGATTTAATTAACATCTGCCTTTCCCAATATTCGCCGCGTGATTCATAATAAGATAAGGAATCGTTTAAAGTGCGGCACAATGGGGAGGTTCTGCCGTCCGGGCGCAAACGGAAATCTACACGATAGAGGAAGCCTGCTTCATCAGAGACTGACGCGCTGTTGATGAAAAGGTGCACGGCTTCAGAAAATATCTCGAAGGCGTCTTTCTTCTCATCAAGTATTGGATTTTCGGAGAAAAAGAGAATCAGATCTATATCAGATGAATAATTCAATTCCATCCCGCCGAATTTACCGAGCGCCACCAGGCAGTAATCGGGAAGAGGATCAGTAATTTTATTTTTTTCTTTTATTTCGTTCAGACACAGGCGGAATAAACCGTCTGTTATACTGACAGCGAGTTCAGAAAGCTCCCGTGTAACCTGTTTGACCGTCCGCATCCCGAGAATATCTTTCAGGCCGATCCGCAATGTCTGCGCGCGCTTTATGGATTTCAGCCTCCTGAGTTTTGTATCAAAGTTTTTAAAACGGGAAAACGAAGATCTGATCTCCTCATCGAGGTTCTCTTTGTCAAGATCTGTTTCTAACGGGACGAGATCAAGTACCCAGCTTAAATACTCAGGATTACGGACTACAATATCAGTAAGGTAATTGCTGTGCGAGGCAACGGCAAAAAGAATTTCACGGTAGTAATCTAATTGAATTAAACTGTTGTAAAAGAAACCGCGGTCCAGGACATTTTCGAGAATGCGCCTGATATTATTCTCGGTGGAGGCCGTAACAGGAAATTTAAGCGCAGATTCGTTAAGAAGTGTGATCAGATTCTCTGTTGCGGAAGGGTGCAGATAGTCGCCTGCGCTCCATGTAATGAACTGTTCGAGCCCTTCTGATATTTTATTTGAATCTGAATTCAAGCGGAAATAAAATTTATAATTAATTAAAAACTAATCCGGGGAAACCTCAACCCTCCGATATGCTAAATATACAATTTTGCGTTACTTGTTGAAAGAGAGGTAATTGCGCCAGATCTGGTACAGTTTATACGTGGCTTCAACGTCGTGAAGACAGTATTTTGCAATCTCCTTTATTTTTCCGGCACGGTAAAACTCCTGCACTTTCATTCCGGAAATCTCTTCTGATTTCGGGGATTCAATCCCGAATGCGTGACAATAGAAATCGAGGTTGAATTTTCTGAACGCGCCGTAATAACTGAACTGTTCGAGCAGATCAACGTGATTGCCGGTGTCGTACCTGTAGCCCATCCAGTTTTTCGTGGGCTTAATATTGTATTTTGCAGATCTGAGAAGTACGAAAGGAGCGTCGAACCCTCTTCCGTTGAATGTGATAACTCTGTCGGCATCCTTCATCGCTCCCCAGAATTTCGTAAGAAGTTCTTTCTCAGGCATACCTTTGAAAATCGCTCTTTTGCCATTGAAGGTTTCCTCCCATCCGTCCTGAGTTTGGGAAATAAAATAGGTGCCGTAAATTTCACTCTGAATATCGTACATTGAAATGACGACCACTTCCGCGGTAAAAGGGAAGAGGCTCAGGTAACGTTCCGCGTCGATAAGTTTTTGCGCTCTGATTTCGGGATCGGGTTCTTTCATTGCTTCGCGCCGGAGGTATTCCTGCTGACTCGGCGACAAGTCTGTCATATTGCAGCCGGATGTTTCGATATCGAAAATGATCTCTTTCATCGCTATCTCAGGATCTGTACTTCTTTTTCATAATCAGTTACTGCTTTAATGAACTCATCGGATAGGGGGATTGATTTATGAGTTTTGGGGTCTACACGAACAATCACACCTTTGCCGTCAACGATTTTTTTGCCGGTTTTAGTTTTTACTATGAGATGGTCAAAACCGTATGATGAATTTTTAATAAAGGATATACGCGTATATATTGAGAGGTCATCATCATAATATGAGTGTCCGCGGTAATTGATCTCGTTGCGGACCATAAAATAAACGAAACCGTCTGTGAAGATTCCGCCTGCGGGCATCATACCGATATCTTTGATATACTGGAGGCGGGCTTGTTCAAAATATGAAATATACACGGCGTTGTTGCAGACGCCAAGCATATCAACTTCGTGAAATCTTACGGTAACAGGAGTTATATGTTTATAATTGCTGATTTCTGGCATAGACTACTACTTTGAAATTTTATTTAAGACGCTGATAGCCGTATCCATATCGCTGCCGCTTACGTCGAGGTTAGCGATTGCCCGGAGTGAATTAATTTTGCCGACGGAGAAAAGCACGCCTTCTTTTTTAGCGGCCTCGATCAACTGCGCCGGAGTCATTGTTTTCGGCTCGAAGATAACAATGTTCGTTTGCACCGTAGAGAGATCAACTGAGAAGTCGGGTGAACCGTCCAAAAACTCCGCAAGTTTTCTTGCCCTCGCGTGGTCCTCCGCAAGGCGGCCGATGTTATTCTTAAGCGCATAGAGTCCGGCAGCAGCTATAATGCCCACCTGCCTCATACCTCCGCCCCAGGCTTTACGTATGCGGAAGGCCTCCTTAATAAATTCTTTTGACCCGGCAATAATTGAGCCAACAGGCGCGCCAAGCCCTTTCGACAGGCAGCAGGAAACAGTATCGAAATATTTCGTCCACTCTTTCAAACCTATCCCGCTCGCTACGTGCGCGTTCCAGATACGCGCTCCGTCGAGATGCATCCTTAACTGATATTGATCCGCGAGTTTTCTTAGTTCGGCAATATTTTCAACAGGCTGAATCGTTCCGCCAGCTCGGTTGTGTGTGTTCTCTACTTCTATCACTTTTGTTTTCGGCATATAGTAAGCAGAAACGGGGCGGATAAATTGTTCAATATCCGAAGGAGTGATCACGCCCTTATGTCCGTCAATCGGCATCAGCTGGATGCCGCTGAGAGCAGCCGGGGATCCGGATTCATAATTAAATATATGTGAATCGCGCTCGCAGATAACTTCATCACCGGGATTCGTGAGGTAATTAAGGCATATCTGGTTCCCCATAACTCCGCTCGATACATAAAGCGCTGCTTCTTTACCGAGCAGTCCGGCGGCATATTCTTCAAGCGCATTTACTGTTGGATCTTCCTTGAAAACGTCATCGCCTACTTCTGCTTCATACATAGCTTTGCGCATCGCGTCCGAAGGACGGGTAACAGTATCACTTCTCAGATCAATATATTTATTCATTTGGGTTAATCAGTATTTGAATTTTGCGGATAAAAATATTTTTTAAGTTTTAATGTCCAGAACATTCCGAGTATCAGAACGCTAAGCGCCGCTGAGAGCCTGGCAATCAGAAGCGGATTTTTGGTATAAAATGTTTTTTCACCTTTCATCACGGGAACATCAGCCACTAAAATGTCTTTCGTATACATCTTAGTCTGTGTCAGCGTATGGCCGTAAGCGTCAATAACGCAGCTAATTCCGCCGTTGGCGCACCTGACAATGCTTCGCCTTGTCTCAACGGCACGAAGAGCGGCAAATTCTTTATGCTGGTACGGGCCGCCGGTATTTCCGTACCAGCTGTCATTTGTAACGACAACAAAAAAGTCCGCGCCGAGCTGGTTCAGTACCGCAACGTGATCAGGATAAACTGACTCGTAGCACACAAGTCCGCCGATTCTGATTGTGTCATTCTGAGCGATACCTTTGTAATCATTGCCGCTTTTAGTCATAACTAAAAGCGTCGTATCTTTGCCCACGTTCCACGCGCCGACTCCGACGCTCCACTTAATGAGATCACCAAGGAGCGGGATCCTGTCTGCGTAAGGCGTTTTCTCTCCGAACGGAACGAGCTTCATCTTATTGTAATTCTGGACAAAATAAGATTCGGGATTGAAGAGCAATATTGCGTTGAAAGTGGAATAATAATATTTGAAAACTTTGTGAAACTTCGCATCAAACGGAGCGTCTTCTTTTGAAATATAATTTACCTTATGCGGCATTCCGGTCAATAAAGAAACATTGTTCATCGCGGTGAACAACATCATTCTGTCGCGAACTTCGGGGAATGAGCCTTCAAGGAGATATGTGGGGAGCGCGGTTTCCGGCCAGATGATTAGTTTCGCGCCTTTAGATACAGCCTTTTCCGACATTTTAAGATGCATATCAGCGAGTTTGCTGACGTCATCATAGGCCCATTTTTCGTAAGGATCAAGATCAGGCTGGATAATTCCTGTTTTTATGTATTCGGCAGGCTTTTGCTGATTGCCGAGGACAATAAAGCCGTAAAGGAGGGGAAGTATGATCAAAGCAGCGGCCGAATACGAAAATATCTGAAACTTTTTCTTATCGGATTTATAATTAATGTATGCCAGGTATAAAAATAAATTGATATACGCAAGAACAAGTGTAAGTCCGATAGAGCCGATATGATCAGCAATTTGAATATAATGAGTAAACCTAGCAAGGCCGTGTCCGAGAGTCAGCCAGGGGAAGCTGACATCAGTGATCATATAAACGTATTCTGAAGTAACCCAGAAGAACGGAAGCATTAAGAAGGCGTAGCCCTTTTTTGTTATGCCGGATCCAAGGTAATACAGAGTCGTAGGGATAATAAAAAGCAGGGGATTAAAGAAAAGGAGTGCAAATCCGGCGATCATAAGAAACGGATCTTTCATCTCCGTAAAAGCTCCGACCCAGTATACCGTAAGCAACGAAAAGATAAATCCGAACAGATATCCCGCCGCGTTAAGTGACCGCAAGGTGTCCCGTTTACTGATAACCGAGAACAAAGGAATCAGCGCGATAAAAACGAACCAATTAATGGAAACAGGAGGGAACGCAAGCGCGAGCAGGACCGCCGAAATAAATATCAGAATACGGTCTTTTCTTATCCGCAGTTTTTCTTCGGGGGATTTTTGCTTAAACAGTTTCATTGGGTTTCTTTTTGCCCCTTCTGCGGATAAAATAATAAATCAAAAACAAAATGATGCCGATCGATATAACAGAGAATATCACTCTACTGTAAACATTCAGGTACTTGTCGATAAGATTAATATGCGCTCCGAAAAACATACCGAGGAAAAGCAGAACAATATTCCATACGACTGTGCTTATCGTGGAGCAGATAAAAACTTTTTTAAAATTCAGTTCACTCACTCCGGCAAAAAATCCGATTACAGATCTGATCCCGGAGAGGAAACGGTTAATCAGAATTATTAAGAAGCCCCATTTGCCGAACCATTTTTCCGCCGCTTCCAGGGATTCCTGTGTGATAAATTTCAGTTTCCCGGTTCTGATGAGTTTTCTGTCGGTCTGTGTACCGAGATAGTAAAGGAAAAGAAAACCGCCTTCACTTCCGATGGTTGAAAAGATAAGCGCGGAGGCAAAATCAATTGTCCCCCTTGTAATTAGAGCGCCTGCCATCACGACAATAACATCGCTCGGGGAAGGAGGGAAGACATTTTCGATAAAAGTTATGGCAAACAAGATTGCGAGTACAAGTAATGCCGGCGAGCTCTGGATCGCCTGGATCATAGTTTCGAACATCAGGCCTCGCTGTTAAGCATAAGCAGGCATACCGCATAGGCTGCGGCGCCCTCCTCGCGGCCGACATAGCCCAGGGTTTCGTTTGTCGTTGCCTTAATCGAAATCCGGTCGATCGGAACGGCCAGGATGCGTGCGATCTCGTTTCGCATTTTTTGTATGTAGGACGAAATCTTCGGTTTTTCCATAATGAGCATAACGTCAAGATTGCCGCAAACATACCCTTCATCCGCCACAAGTTTATTGACTTTGTCAAGCAATACCTTGCTGTCGATATCTTTATATGCAAGATCCGTATTGGGAAAGTGCTTCCCGATATCTCCGAGCGCAAGCGCGCCCAGCATCGCGTCGCTGATAGCGTGAAGTATTACATCAGCATCAGAATGGCCGAGCAGTCCTTTTGAGTGGGGTATTTCTACTCCGCCCAAATACAGTTTTCTGTCCGCGGCAAGTTTGTGGACGTCAAACCCGTTGCCGATCCGGAAAGGTAATTTTTTCAATGTCTTATCTCAAAAAAGTTAAATTCGTTTTTAGAATCGCTCCAGGACACAATCGTATCAGTAACGTGCGAGCCCGAAGGGCCGCGCTTTATAGTTGATATAAAATCTTTCAGAAGCGCTTCATCTCCTTCAGCCTCCGCGTACACATCACCGTTATAAAGATTTTTAACGAAACCTCTCAGCCCGATCCGCTCAGCGTGCCGTTGTACGTACCAGCGGAAACCGACTCCCTGGACAACACCTTTAACGGTCACACAAATCCTGAATTTTTTTGTATCCATCCGTTTCAGTCTTTCCCGGAAATTTCAGAAATAATTATACCTCCGAAAATTAAGGCGCAACCTGTCAAACCAAAAATAGAGATTTTTTCACTCAATAAAAAGAATGCGAAAATTGCAGCGAAAATCGGTTCCATTGAAAAAAGAAGGCTGGCCTTAGTGGGGGAGACGTCCCTCTGGAATTTTGTCTGCAGCGCCGTTGTTAAAACTGTTGCTAAAACAGATGTATAAAGAATGGCGACTATCACCATAAGCGAAAGATCGAATTTCACCGTTTCGATGCCTCCGGCGCCCAATAAAAATGCGGAGCCATACGCAAGAATTGCAGTCACGAATATCTGGATGAATGTAAGGAACTTATAATCTATCCTTGTGCTGATCATATCCAGATACACGATGTAGACCGCATAAAATATAGCGCAGATCAGGGTCAGAAAATCAGCGAAGTTAAAGTTTTCGGCAAGTTCCGTGAATATGGACAGGAAATTGCCGCTTTTTGAAGAGAGAAAACTGATTCCCAGAAAGACCAGAACAATCCCAAAAATATTCGCGATCGAAGGGATGCGTTTTTCAAGCAGTGTCTGGAACAATGGAGTGAAGACGACGAAGGTACCGGTAATAAACGCGGATTTGGTGGCTGTGGTGTATTTCAGCCCGGCAGTCTGCGCGGCAAAACCGATGAAAAGAAAGATACCGAGAATAATTCCCTCGCGATAATTGCTTTTGGTGGCCCCTTTCAACTGCTTCAGAACAAACGGCAGAATAATGAGGGAAGCGAAAATAAATCTTGAACCGAGGAACATCATTGGAGAGATGTCTTCGAGCGCGGATTTGATTATCACGAATGTCCCGCCCCAGATAACAGCGTTGCTGAAGAGGGCTAATTCTGCGCGGTAGCGTTTGTTAATCATCAGACTCCGGAAGGTTGTATCCGAACTTTCTGATCATTCTTTCGTTTGTCCTCCATTTTTCAGCAACACGGACATACAACTCAAGGAATACTTCTTTCCCGTGAAACTCCTCAATCGCTTTGCGGGCGGCAAGCCCTAATTTTTTTATCGCGTCCCCCTTATTCCCGATGATGATTCCCTTCTGAGACGCACGTTCTATATTTATCGCGGCGCGTATATAATCTTTCGGGCCTTCTCTCTCTTTGAACTCTTCGATTTCAACTTCGCTGCTGTATGGTATTTCATCCTCATAAAGTTCAAATATTTTTTCGCGGATTATCTCGGTAACAAAAAACCTCTCCATTTCATCGGAGACGATATCCTCTTCATAATATTTCGGATGTTCGGGGAAGAAACCGAGAATTGCCTCGAGCAGTGTATCTTTATTGAACCCGTGAAGCGCCGAAACCGGAATTACGTGCCTGAACTTATCGGAAGAACTGAATTTTTGCAGGATGTCAGCTGCTTTACTTTGTTCAATCAGGTCAATTTTATTTACAACAAGCACCACAGGCGTATTTAGTTTCGGCAGTTCAGCAGCCAGAAAATCATTCGCGAAAAGTTTTTCGCCGCCGGGATCTTCCTTCGCGTCAAGCAGCAGAAGCATAACATCCGCATCCGCGATCGCAAACCTGACCCATTCCAGCATAGTCTTCTGAAGCAGATACTCCGGATTTAGTATTCCCGGAGTATCAAGGAACACCACCTGGTATTCAGGTTCACTTAATATTCCGGCGATCCGTCTTCGTGTTGTCTGCGGTTTGTGGGAAACTATGGATAATTTTTGTCCGAGGAAGCAGTTTAATAATGTGGACTTCCCTGAATTCGGAAGCCCGATTATTGCAGCGTATCCGGCTCTGTGTTTCATAATAAAAATTAAAATTGTTGCCGTAAAGATATCAAAAAAAGGACTGAGCGAAAATCCTGCTTTTTTTTATTCTGCATCACGGAGGAGAGAGTTGAATTATTTCAAGTATTCTGTTAATTTATATCCCGGTATTAGTTAATTATCAAAAACCTCAAAGGACCTTGCAGGATGAAAAAATTTCTCGAAAAGAAACTTGTTAAATTTTTGTTATTGCCCCTGATTCTCATTTTCATCGTTATCCAGTTTATTCCGGTTGACAGGACCAATCCTCCCGTTACCTATAAACCTGTGTGGGATTCACAGCAGACTGAAGATTTTGCGCGCCGTGCCTGTTTTGACTGCCACAGCAATGAAACAACCTGGCCCTGGTATTCATACGTCGCACCCGCTTCATTATTGGTTGGGAATCACGTTAAAGACGGAAGAAAGCACCTTAATTTTTCCGAACCTGATCCGGGTGACGCTGAGGAGATGGTAGAAGAGATACAGGCCGGGAATATGCCGATTGCCGGATATGTTATGCTGCATTCAAATGCTAAACTTACTGACGCTGAAAAGCTGGAATTTATAAAAGGACTGAAGGCGACTTTTGGCGAAGGGGAGACCGCAGGGAAGGAAAACGAAGGCGAGGATCACAAATAATTTAGTCCGGAACCATTCCGTTTTTTTGAATTTTTTGAACTTTAATTCAGGCGGCTTTTTCCGGGCCGCCTGAACTTTTTATCCCTCCCGGAACTCCTTATGTATTTATAAACAGAATAACTTACGGTAGGTAATTAATCCTAAACTTTGTCCGTTCTCACATAACTATAAATACTTTAATAATTTTCTTAATAAATATCCGTTTTTTCTTTATTTTCCTTAATTAGTATTGAACCAACTTTTTCAGGCAAGTATCCTATGAAATGGAACTCATTATTTATACTACTTCTGGTGTTTTTTTCCTGGTCCTGTAATCAGGAAGAAACAGTTTCACCTGTCGGTCCTGATACAGGAACAACCACCGGCTCACTGCTGATTTCGTTCCCCAACGGAGGAGAGATCCTGACTGCCGGTACGACGCGTATCATCCGATGGAGCGCTCCGAACACCGCTAACGTTAAAATTGAGTTTACCGCGGACGGCGGCCAGTCCTGGGCGACCATCGCTGCAAGCGTGCCGAATGTCGGGTTCTATTCGTGGGGAGCAATTCCGGATTCAATATCAAACACCTGTCTCATTAAAGTTTCGGATGTTGCCAACAGCAGAACAACCGATATCAGCGACAACTTTTTCTCTGTGGTTCCGAACCTTCCAAAGAGCATTTCAATTTCCGCACCTGTTTCCGGCGATACGTTGTACATAGGGAAATCCTATACTGTCAGGTGGGCAAGCACAAATATTCAGAATGTAAAGCTTCAATACTCAGTAAATAACGGCGCATCCTGGGCCAATATCATTGCATCAGTCCCGGCCGATTCGCACAAATATGTGTGGGCGCCGGTACCTGACCAGGTATCAAATCTTTGCAAAATCAGAATAGCGGATGTTCTGGTAGACAGCATCGCGACTGAAATGACCGGAAATTTCTCTATTGCGAGTTCACAATCGATAAGAGTGCTTTCACCGGAAGCGGGTGCTTCTATCACCGTTGGTATGAGTTATGAAATTAAGTGGAGCAGTACTGATGTAAGCAATGTTAAACTCGAGTATTCGACTAACAACGGAAACAGTTGGGCCACGATTACAAATTCAACTCCGTCAGACGGGTCATATTTGTGGAATCCTGTTCCGAATGTACCGACTTCACTGGGATTGATTCGCATAAGCGACGCTGTTGATAATAATCCTTCAGCGGTGTGTGACGGAAACTTCTCGATCGCAGTTCAGCCTGCGATACAGGTGACAAGCCCGAACGGCGGTGAGATTCTTACCGCGGGTAATCTTAGAGTGATTGCCTGGACGTCCGCGGGCCTTAATTCAAAATCCCAAAAGAATGATGAAGAGGCCGGAGTAAGAGGCGCTCATCATAATACACAGACAGTTTCGAATGTAAAAATAGAGTATTCGACAGATTCAGGCGTGACCTGGAGCCTTGTAACGGCAAGTACTCCGAACACAAATTCTTACAACTGGAATCCGGTGCCGTCTACAGCTACGACGAAGGGGAGGATCCGGATAAGTGACGCTGCTGATAATGATCCTTCAGATATCTCGGATAATGATTTTACAATAACCGTACCGGAGCAAAAAGTTGTTACTGTTACTTCTCCAAACGGCGGAGAGCAATGGGAAGCCGGTTCAACGAAAAACATCACCTGGACTGCGTCAGGGTTCACAAACGTTAAAATTGAATTTTCAACAAACAACGGCGCTACCTGGTCTTCCATAACAAACAGCTACAATGCATTGGCAGGTATCTATTCGTGGGCGGGAATTCCAAATTCACCTTCCACATTATGCCTCGTTAGAATTAGCGACAACACAGATAATACTGTGTTTGACGTCAGCAATGCGAATTTTTCAATAACGGATCCGCAAAGCGTAATGGTGCTTGCCCCGAACGGCGGAGAGCAGATAGCAAGCGGCGGCACATTCAACATACAGTGGGTTTCGCAAAATCTTCAGAACGTAAAGATTGAGTTCACAACCAATAACGGTTTCTCCTGGGGCACCGTGATCTCTTCTACCGAAAGCGACGGATTCTACACCTGGAACCCGGTACCGTCACTTATATCCTCAAACTGCAAAGTCAGGATAATGGATGCCGCAGATAATTACCCTTCAGATGCAAGTGACAGTGTGTTCAGCATAATAGTCGAACCTACACTCCGTGTTACTTATCCGAACGGCGGAGAACGCATCGAAGCCGGCTCCTCAGTTAATATTACCTGGAGTACGGTCACCTTAGCCGCGCCGCGCAGAAACAGAGAGAGCAGGCAGAGCGGTACAAACGAAGCGCTTTTCACAAATGTTAAACTGGAATTTTCAACAGATGCCGGTACGACCTGGAGCGTTATTGTCGCTTCTGTAACTAACAACGGGTCCTACACCTGGAACCCGGTACCGACTGTGAACTCCTCAAACTGTAAAGTCCGTGTGAGCGATGCTGATGACGGGACACCTTCGGATGAATCAGATTCTGTTTTTATTATTTACAGCGGGACGAGCCAGTCAATACAGCTTACAGCGCCGAACGGCGGACAGTCGTTCGCTTCAGGCGGAAGCACCGGAATTACCTGGACGAGTTCAGGAATTTCTTCGGTCAATATCGAATTTACAACCAATAACGGCGTTAACTGGACAAGTGTTGTCAACGGAACCGAGAGTGACGGATATTATTTATGGAGCCCAATCCCGAATATATCTTCAACCAACTGCAAGATACGGGTAAGCGACGCGGTTGACAGCCTTCCGTACGATATCAGCGACGCTACATTCTCCGTATTCCCGACTCCGTCTGTTACGGTTATCTCCCCGAACGGAGGCGAGAGTTATACCACCGGAACGCAGCAGAATATCACCTGGACAACTCAGAATGTCGCCGCGATAAAGATTGAGTTCACCACTAATAACGGAGCTACCTGGTTATCAGTTATTGACAGCACCGAGAGCGACGGAATTTATCTTTGGACAATACCGAATGTTAACAGTAACCTTTGCCGTATCAGGATGACAAGCCTTCCGGGCGGCGGCGCATCGGATATATCTGACAATAATTTCAGCGTTTCGAATATTCAGCCGCAGTCTGTTTCTGTTACTTCACCAAACGGCGGCGAATCGCTAAACGCGGGGACAGTCGAGTCCATCACCTGGACAAGTTCCGGCATTGACAGCGTTAAAATTGAATATACAACCAACAACGGCGTTGAATGGAATCTGATTGTTAACGGTACTGAGAGCGACGGCTTCTACAACTGGAGTATTCCGGCAGTCAGCACATCTAACGCAAAGATAAGGATTTCAGATTACCGTGACGCACTTCCGACTGACCAAAGCGACGAAGTTTTCACGATACTCACCGAACCCGTAATCCGGGTTACTGCTCCAAACGGCGGCGAACGGATACTCGCGGGTACAGTCCAGAATATAACCTGGACAACCAGTACCTTGAAAATGAACGGCAAGGCCGGTATAACAAGCGTTAAGATTGAACTCAGCACAGACGGCGGATTGAACTTCCAGCCGATCACGAACTCAACGCTTAATACAGGTACGTATACCTGGAACCCTGTGCCAAACATTAGTTCATCACTCTGCCGCATCCGCGTCAGTGACCAGGAAGACGGAATTCCTTTTGATATGTCTGACAGCAACTTTATTATTTACAACCAAACATCTCAGGAAATTTCTGTCACAGCGCCAAACGGCGGGGAACAGATCCAGGCAGGCAACAGCCAGAATATCACCTGGACAAGCATTGGTGTTTCCACAGTAAATATTGAATATACAACCAACAACGGAGTAACCTGGGCCTCTATAGTCAGCGGAACAGAGAGCGACGGTTTCTATATCTGGTCGCCTGTGCCTAATATTTCTTCCACGAACTGCAGGATAAGAGTCTCTGACGCTGCAGATTCAATTCCGTTTGATGAGAGCAATAATACTTTCGCCATACTGCCGCTTCCTGCGATTACAATTATTTCCCCGAACGGCGGAGAGAGTTTCACAACCGGCACTCAGCAGAATATTACCTGGACTTCCCAGACAGTCGCTAATGTTAAAATCGAATACACCATCAACAATGGCGCGTCCTGGACTTCGATAGTTGACAGCACCGAAAGCGACGGTATATACCTCTGGACAGTACCGAACGTGAACTCAAGCCTGTGCAGAGTCAAAGTAAGTAATTATCCGGGCGGGACGGTTTCTGATATTTCGGATAACAATTTCGCGGTTTCAAATGTACAGCCGCAATCGATAACAGTAGTTTCCCCGAACGGCGGAGAGAATCTGAGCGCGGGTACAACGAAGGCAATCACCTGGACAAGTTCCGGCGTTGACTCGGTTAAAATCGAATACTCGACGAATAACGGAGTCAACTGGACAACGGTTGTAAATAAAACAGAGAGCGACGGTTTTTATGACTGGGCAATTCCTTCAGTAAATACATCGAACGCAAAGATCAGGATTTCCGACTTCAGTGACGCGCTGCCAGCTGACCAGAGTGATGATGTTTTCTCAATTACCACACCGACAGTTTTAACTGTTACTGCGCCAAACGGCGGAGAGCGGATCCTTGCGGGAACAAGGCAGACGATTACCTGGACCACAACTTCGCTTAAACTCGGATCCGAAGGTATCGCAAATGTCAGAATCGAACTCAGCACAGACGGCGGCCTTAACTTTACGGTTATCGCAAACAGTACGCTCAACACAGGCACATTTACGTGGGAACCTGTACCGAACATAAGTTCTTCGCTTTGCCGGATAAAAGTAAGCGACCAGGAAGACGGCATCCCGTCAGATATTTCCGACAGCAATTTTGTTATATATAACCAGGCAGTTCAGGAAATCACCGTCACCGCTCCTAACGGCGGTGAGCAGTTATCCGCCGGCAACAGCCAGGGAATCACCTGGACAAGCAGCGGCGTTTCGACTGTAAACATTGAGTATACAACCAATAATGGTGTTAACTGGTCCTCAATCGTTGCCGGAACCGAAAGCGACGGCTATTATCTCTGGTCGCCTGTTCCGAATGTTTCTTCTACCAACTGCAAGATCAGGGTATCAGACGCTGTCGATTCAATTCCATTTGATGAAAGCAACGGAACATTTACAATTCTGCCTGCACCTGCGCTGACGCTCCTCTCTCCAAACGGTGCCGAGAACTTTACAGCGGGTACTCAGCAGAGTATTACCTGGAACTCTGCGAACATAGTTGCCGTCAAAATACAGTTTACTTCAAACAACGGCGCATCCTGGACTTCAATTACCGACAGCACGATCAGCAACGGATTTTATCTGTGGACCGTTCCTTCTGTCACATCCACTTTGTGCAAGATCAGAGTATCAGATCAGGCCGATGGTTCCCCTGCGGATGAATCGGACAACACTTTTGCCGTGACCGTGCAGAATCCGCAGACATTAGCAGTTACCGCGCCTAACGGAGCGGAAAACTGGGGGAGCGGTACAAGCCAGAATATTACCTGGACGAGCAGCGGAATCGATACCGTTAAAATCGAATACACGACCGACAACGGCGTAAACTGGACAACGATTGTCGCAAGCACACTGAGCGACGGTTTCTATCAGTGGAGCCCTGTGGCATCAGTTACATCAAACAACTGCAAGATCAGGATCAGCGATAAGTCCGACGGATTCCCTTATGATCTGAGTGATGCCGTCTTTACAATCGCTCCGGTTGCGGCTGTTTCTGTAACATCCCCGAACGGTTCCGAATTGTGGACAACGGGCACAACACAGAATATAACCTGGGTTGCGGAGAATCTTGCAAAAGTTAAAATTGAACTTACAACTAACAACGGTTCAAGCTGGGGCACCATTGTCGACAGCGCAAGTAATACAGGATCATACTTATGGACGATTCCCGACACAAATTCAAATCTGTGTAAAATAAGAATCAGCGATCCGTCCGACGGACAGCCTTCGGACATTTCTGATAATCCTTTCACGATTTCGAACCAGGTCCAGCAGTCGCTTACCGTGCTGAGTCCTAACGGCGGCGAAGAATGGGAAGCTACTTCTACCCAGAATATCAGGTGGCTCTCGAGCGCGATCAGAAAAGTTAAAATTGAGTATACAACCAACAACGGTATCAGCTGGACTGCAATAACCGACAGCACCGAAAGTGACGGACTGCACGAATGGATGCCGACTGTGCCGTCTGCACTGTATAAAGTCCGGATCAGCGATCTTGACGGATTCCCGAAAGATGAGAGTGACGGAGTGTTCACAGTCAGCCTCGCGAAGGAACTTACTGTACTTTATCCGAACGGCGGCGAAGTGCTCACCGCGGGCACGGTTGATACGATAAAATGGAGATCGCAGGGCGTAAGCAATGTCACAATATTCTATAAAACTGTAAACGAACCCGGAGATTCCGGCTGGACTACAATTGTTAACAGTACACCGAGTGACGGAAGTTATCCGTGGGGTCCGACTGTCCCTTCAACGGCATACAGGATCAGGATAAAGAATACTGAATCCTCAAGTCCGATGGATGAATCTGACGGACTGTTTACCGTTGGGGCGCAGCCTGTGATAAAAGTTTTGGCGCCAAACGGCGGTGACACCTTGCAGGCAGGAACCAGCTATAACATAAGATGGAGTTCTGTAAGTGTACTGAATGTGAAGCTTGAGTATTCAACAAGCAACGGGGCCAGTTGGCAGGTTATAGTAGCTTCGACAGAAAGCGACGGTATTTATGAATGGAGCATTCCGCTTGCAATAAATTCTTCTTTATGCAAGGTCAGAATCAGCGATATTGACGGCCAGCCTTCAGATATGTCTGATAATTCATTTGTTGTTTATAATGTTACTCCGCAGTCAGTAACGGTAACTTCTCCAAACGGAGGCGAGGAATTCCCTATCGGAACTTCCCAGAATATTACCTGGATAAGTACTGGCATTGCGAATGTTAAGATTGAATATTCCACGAATAACGGAATGAACTGGAGCACTATTGAAAGTTCAACATTAAGCGACGGTTTTTATCAGTGGAGCCCGGTTCCGGCAGCGACTTCAACCAACTGCAGAATAAGGATAAGCGATGCTGCGGATGCGTTCCCGTTTGATATCAGTGACAACTTATTCTCGATACTACCTGAACCAGCAATTACTGTCGTTTCACCGAACGGATCTGAAACGTGGTCGTATGGTACGCGCCAGGAAATTAAGTGGGTGGCTGAAAATCTTGCAAAGGTTAAGATCGAACTTACCACCAACAACGGTTCGGGCTGGATGACTATTGCCGATAGCGCGGATAATACAGGATCTTATTTCTGGACGATTCCTGACACCAATTCAGCGCTATGTAAAATCAGAGTCAGCGACTGGCGCGATGGACTTCCTTCTGATGTAAGCGATAATGTATTCAGCCTTTCAAATACTTCGCAGAAATCTATTTCTGTTACCAGGCCGAATGGCGGAGAAGAAATAGCCGCCGGAAGCAGTTACGCGATCACCTGGACGAGTAACGGAGTATCGACAGTTGATCTGGCATATACAACCAACAACGGAGTTTCGTGGACGACAATTGTAACCAACGAGGCCAGTGATGGTTATTATCTCTGGACGGTTGGCGCGGCTTTGTCATCAACGAACTGCAAAGTGAAGGTATCGGATAACGCCAGCGCATCAATTTATGACGAGAGCAATGCAGTATTTACGATAGTTCGCACGCCTTCATTGACGCTTCTTACGCCGAACGGCGGAGAGAGCCTGACGGCCGGCGCAACGTACAACGTAACGTGGCTTTCAGCAAATGTGGCGAATGTAAAAATCGAGTTTACGTCAAATAACGGAGCTACGTGGAGCACAGTGGCCGCGAGTGTAGCCAGCAGCGGTGTATACAGCTGGACGGTAAATAATGTTACATCCACACTCTGCAAATTAAGGATCAGTGATGCGGATGCCGCTAACGGTGTACCGTCAGATGAATCTGAGAATACATTTGCAGTATCTTCAGCAGTTTCACAGGCAATCACGGTTACTACTCCCGCGGGCGGTGAAACCTGGGCAAGCGGATCGAGCCAGAATATTGAATGGACCAGCAACGGTGTAACTGAAGTTAAAATCGAATATACAACGGATGCCGGCCAGAGCTGGAACCAGATAGTCGCGAACACACAGAGTGACGGATTCTATCAGTGGAACCCCGTGGCAACAGCAACATCAGCGAACTGCAAGATCAGGATCAGCGATGCGGCAGACGGATATCCTTACGGAGTGAGCACTGGAGTATTTACGATAGTGCCGCTTGCGGCCGTAACCGTAACAGCGCCGAACGGCGGAGAGTACTGGCAGAGCGGTACAACACGCGAAATAACCTGGGTAGCTGAAAACCTTGCGAATGTACAGATAGATTATTCGACAAACAACGGATCCACCTGGACATCGGTAACAGCAAGCACGGCGAATACGGGTAATTATTCCTGGGCGGTTCCGGTATTAGTTTCTGCATCAGCGCAGAGCAAGATACGGATCAGCGATCCTTCAGACGGCCAGCCGTTTGATATTAGTGATAATGTTTTCACACTTTCACCTGTTGCTCAGAAATCAATAACTGTAACAACCCCGAACGGCGGC
>CAIMOS010000043.1 GCA_903843135.1 uncultured Ignavibacteriales bacterium
CCTAAGAGATCTTGGTCTAGATCTTTAGTATTCCCCCTCCCACTCTTTCACCACATTCCCCCTAACCAACCGCACAATCCTCGGCGGACTTTGTTTTAGGAGAGGGAAGAACTGTTCGGGAGTTAATATTATGTACGGCGCTTCCAGGCCGGACTGTGAAAAGAACGGCGCGACCTGCTCCTTTTCGCCCATAAACAGGATCAGTATCTGCGGTAATTTTGATTTCTGCTTTGCCATTTTAGTCGCGGCGGAGAGGCAGTGTTCGCAGTCGAGGCTGAACAGCGCCACCATCTTTTCCCCTTCATCGGGATTAAAGACTCCGGTTGAGTAATATTTGTAAGAGGAAAAATCAGAAACAGCTTGTTTATACTTATCTGTTGTTTTCTCTGCCGGTGTTTGTTGTATCGGTTTTAGTTTTATATTTCTTGCGGAATCTTTGGTCGCGGGAAGTTCATTTCTGCCTGCAACTGTCAGGGAATCGTTTGCGCTGATTGCGGTTGATTGCCTGATACCTCTTTCCGGTTCTGAATATTTTTTTACCGGTGTTATCGTAAAAATCAGAGCATAAACCACAATAATAATGGCGACCCCGGTAACCGCGCGCAGTCGAGGTAGTGTTTTTAGTTCTAACGATGTTTCTGTTTTATCTTTAATCAATACGATCAGAAGCAAAACAAACATCACAATATTTTTAACAATTGACGCTTCCGTAGAAACCGGTATTGCTTCACCGAAGCAGCCGCAGTTGCCGGAAGAGCCGTAATGAATTAAACTATATATAAGATATGCTGTAAATGCAGCAAGCATAAACAGAACCGCGTAAGCAGCATATTTCCTGAATGGTTTATTGAAGAGAAGGAGTATTCCGAGTATAATTTCCGCGCCTGTTATTAACCGCGAAAAATAGCCTGCCCAGCCCCACGCGGCCAGCCCGTCTTTCACAAGCTGAAACTCGAAAACAGGGAGATTAACCCACTTAAGCGCTCCCCCGAGGATGAATATTAGTCCGGTAATTATATATATTATTTGCTGTATCAAAATAAGTCTGATTTATTAAATAAATATTTGTAAAGATAACCCGCCTTATTGTTTCTTAAAACAGCCATCCCTTTCCCTGTTTTACTGCCTGACAGCTAACCGCTTTATTTTAAGATCATCATCTTCCGCGTGACAGACTTTCCTCCGCAGGCAAGCCTGTACAGATACAAACCACCCGGTAAACGGTTTGTAGCTGCTTCAAACTCAACTTGATATTTTCCCGGTGTCTGATAAGACCGCACCGGAGTTGCAACGAGGTTTCCCAGCACGTCAAATATCTGAAGTAAAACACTTACATCACCACGTCCGTTATTGCCGGCAACATTATATGTAATAATGGTCTTATCGCTAAAAGGGTTGGGATAATTCTGCGTAAGATATATTCCTTCCGGATCCTGCCCGGTATCCGTTCCCATTCCGGGATTGTTAAACGTAACCGTCATACTGTCAACCGCCTTGTTGCCGGAGGGGTCGAATGCGGTGACTATAATATTGTAAATGCCGTTCGGATACAGTTGCGTGTTCAGCCCGAGTTCCCTCTCCTCCAGAGTTATGAGAGAATCTCCGTTGCTGTTGGTGAGATTATGAAAATAATCCCTGTTCATTGACATCCATCCGGAGGGGAGCAGTTGGGCGTCGCGTTTATAGATTACGCCCGCGTACGGAATGTAATTGCCTGATTCATAAAAAGTATACGGGTGGTTCAGTATATGCCCGAGTGTCTTTGGTTTAACCACCGCGCCGGTAACGCCGTTTTTTATCTCATAATAAACCCTGTTAGCCGGCTGCTGCCATCCGGAATTGCAGATTGTGTCGACCGTATGAGCTATAATATCTATCTCGCCTCTGAGGGCCTGCGGATCAAGATATGTGTTTGTCTCGTTCTTTGTAAACGCAAACATTGTGCCGGGAAATACCGGGAGTATATACGGGGGCTGTGTATCATTAAGCGGCGTAACCGCGAACAGCGGATTAAAGTTAATCCCCCATTCATTGTCGCTGTATAACCAGACCGCGCCGCTGTCCTTTATGTTTGCAAAATGTATATGCGCCCAGTCTGACGTCCAGGCGATGATATCGGCAAGATGGTCGAACTGTTGTACCGTATCTCCGATATCGACCTGAATCGTGTTTTGTATCAGATGCGCGTAAAGCCATCCGTCAGATACACCGGAATTCTGCGAATCGCTTATCGCAAGCCTCCAGTATGAAGCGCCGCCGATAGTTAAAACACATTTTACTATTCCGGCTTTCACCGCGTATGCAGGTTCCGCGATCGGTATAATAAGGTCCAGCCCCTGGTGCAGATACGATGAAGTATCGTATAAGCCCATATGCTGTTCATAATGGTTCCACACTGTCCTTGCGCTGTCGAACGGGGCAAACGGCCAGGGGACTGCTTCGTATCCGGCACTGCTTTTCGCCGGCACGCTGATCTTATTAACAGGATTATTCCGCATTGCGGGCCCGTTGATTATGTTTAACAGCCGCGCAGATTTATCAAAAAGTTTTATGCTTCCCGATGATGATGTTTTCGTTTTTGTGTGAATTCCCGCATACAATATTTCGCCGTCATATTTTATATCGCGGTACTTGCTGCCGTATTCCGCCGGGGAGCTTCCCGTCAATTCACCTTTAGTATTATAAATATTCAGCGCGTCGCCGCTTATTACTGCTATTGCTCCGCCGGATCCCGAAATATCTGTCCGCCGCGGCAGAGCAAGATTATGTTTTACGGCAAAAACATATTTACCATTTACAAACATTGAGAGCATCTCCTCATCTGCGACAACAAATTGTTTTAATGCTTCATTGTAACAGGAAACTAATCCTTTTGGAAAAGGTAGGGTCATTCTGTTTGAAAGATCAATTAAATCCGTATTGTCAGTATTCCGGACCATAAGATAATTTCCCTTATCGGAGAAAGTAAATCCGGATGCGCCGCGGTATGTTTTACTGAACAGAAAAGCTCCGGCGGGAGAATAAATCATTAATGTGACTTTTTGGTCAAAATGAAATGAGTGGTCGTAGACAACTGTGTAACCGTTATCAGACACGGAAATATCTGAACCCGGAACCCTGTCCATCGTGAACTGCAGCGCATTGTTTTTGTAAAGCCTGAAACCGGTGAGGACCCTAATCTCATCCGTAACGGCGCCGGTGTTGTAAGTAAACCGGTAGATCCCGTTCGCAGAACTGAATTCCCGGTCACCAAGTACCGAATTGTTTTTCAGCAGTCCGTTTTGTTCGACCCCGTAAACCGGCGCGGACTGTGAATATACACCGGTAGCAGTAAGGGCGAACAGGAGCAACGCAAACAAACCTGATTTCATAAAATGCCTTATATGATAATAATAAAAACGAACTCCGCTGATAAATAGCGCCTCACATAATAATCCGGGAAATATGCGGTTTTGCGCGGTATTTGTTGTGCTTTCTGTCCCGCAAAATAGCGAATTTTTAAGGAAATATATCCGTTGAGTTATTATTCATATCCCCGGCCTTAATTATTTATGTGTATTATTACTATATTACTATCATAAAGTATTTCATTCATAATATATCGATATATAGCTGGGTCGCGTATTAATGTTCGTTCGTGTATGTAATTCTGCGGAGTGCGGGAAGTTTTAGATGCCGAAACCTCCGGTGAAGCCTATCGATTTATCATTTTATAAAACGGTGATAGATTCCTGTAACGATCTGATCGTCAGGGTAAATCTCCAGGGTGAAGTTTTATATGCAAACGAGGTCTTCGCGTCCGCTTTTTCAACTCACTTGTCACGGTTATCCGGAAATTATTCCCCCCACTTCAGCTCCAGGAATAACGCATCCAACATTCTTTCCAGATTAAAGAAAATTACTAAACCGCCCTTTTGTGTTTATCACGAGGAAAAAATTAAAACCGGACAGATTGAGAAATGGATCTACTGGGAAAACTCGGCCGTATTCAATGACGATAAGAACATCACCGGGATCCAGGCGGCCGGCAGGGACATCACCGAACTTAAAAAACACGAACTCGAATTAAAGAAAAACAGCAATCTTATCAACAGTATTGCCAGGGCAACCCAGACGCTCATTCTGAATGATTATTATAAAATTGCCGTCAATGAAGCGCTTGCCATATTGGGTGAAGCAACCGGGGCCGACCGGGTTAATATCCTGGAGTTCCACAGACTGCGCGGACGGCAGGAACTTCTCGCTACACAGATTTTCGAATGGGTGGGAGAGGGAACCTCTTCTGAATTTAATGCTCCTGATCTTCAGTCTGTTCCGATTGAAGAGTTTGCTTTTTACCACAAATATTTTCCCAACAGTCATTACCAGTCCGTTATAAAAAAAATTGATGATCCGCAGCTGAAAAAAATGCTGGAAGGACGCAAGATTAAATCCGTCCTTTTTATTCCGATCATAGTGCAGACAAATCTTTGGGGGTTTATCGGATACAACGACTGCACGAACGAGCGTGACTGGGGGAAAAGCGAGATCAGTTACTTAACCACTGTTGCCAATGTCCTCGGAAGCACAATACAAAAAGAGCAGCTAAAAGAAAAACTCCGCCAGACTGAGGCCCAGCACCGTTTCTCTCTTGAAACAAGCGGTCTTGGGGTGTGGAACCTTAATCTTGGCGGTGCCCGCCTTGATCTATTAACCAGTCCTGAAGAAGCCGGTTTTACTTCCACGGAAGAAATGATCTCGACCATTCATCCGGACGATACCCGCTTCGTCAGGAGTTGTATTCAAAATTATATTATAGGGGCCGATCCATCCCTCGACTTCGAGGCAAGAATGAAGGCGTGGGACGGATCCTATAGACTTATAAGATTTAAAGGCAGGGTTTCCGAAAGGGACCCCGACAATATACCTACCCGCCTTATCGGCACTTATCAGGATGTCACGGATGAACGGCTGAGATCAAAAAAGATTGAAGAGAATGAAGCCCGGCTGAAGAGCCTTATTTCGGTTATTCCCGACAATATTTTTATAATAAGTTCAGACGGCGTGATTGACGAGTGTTTCGCGAATGAACCCGAAATGCTCCTCGGCAATGCCAGGGACCTGATCGGGAAGAACATAAAAGACTCGCTTCCCCCGAATGTCGCGAAAGAATCTCTGGATAAAATCAATGAGGCGCTCAAAACCGGAAAGACCCTCTCCCATTTTTATAAACTTAATGTTGCAGGCAAAAATTATTTCTTTGAAGCAAGGATTATTCCGCTTGGCCCCTCGCGTGTGTTTTCGCTCGTAAGGAACGAAACGAACAGAATTAATATCGAAGAGGAGCTCTATGACAGCCAAAGGAGCCTGGAACAGGCACAGCAGATAGCCCGGATGGGAAGCTGGGAAAAAAACCTTTTCTCAAATAAAGTCCTTTGGTCAAAAGAAACATACAGGATACTCGGGCTGAACGCCTCTCCCGAAACTGCGTCTTTTGAAACTATGCTTCAAAGGATACATCCCGATGACCGCCCCGGATATGTTTCCGCTATGAATGATCTCACCGGAAAGTTTATACCGTTTACCCGGGAATTCAGAATCGAACACAATAACGGCGAAATACGGTATGTCCAGTCAAGGGGAGAAGTCTTTTATGAGAACAACACGCCGGTAAAATTATTCGGAACACTGCTCGACATTACCGATATCAAACTTGCCGAAAAGGCGATGCACGAAAGCGAACTAAGATACAGGACATATATCGGCGAGTCGCCGGTCGGTATATTTGTGTTTAATAATAAACACGAACTTATCGAGGCCAACAAAGCAGCGTATGAACTTTTGGGTTACCGCGACGGCGAGTTAACGGGCAAGTTAGTAAGCGATCTCATTCATCCCGATTCCGTGCATACTTTTCTTGGCCATTTCGACAAAATTCTTGATACCGGAAAAAATGTCTGCAACTTACGGCTGATTTCTACCGACGGCGAAACCAGGGAGGTCAGTCTTAGTTCCAGCCGGCTTCTTAGAAATGAATATGTTTCGTTTATGCAGGATGTAACCGCAACAAGGCAGATGATAAAGGAACTTGCGGAAAACAAAGAGCGGTTTGATAATTACTTCAGTTCTCTGAACGATCTTATTTATTTCTTTGACATTAAAACCCAGAAAGCGGTTTTCATCAATGAGTTCCGCCAAAGGGTCCTTGGCATCCAAAACGCAAAGTACTATACCGAAGACGAAGAATGGCTCGAGCTTATACATCCCGGCGACAGGCACATCTGGCAAAGAGCGGCAAAAGAACTGTACGAAACGAAAAAAACCTCAATTCAGTACAGGATATACGACAGGGAAGGAAAAATCCGCTGGCTGTGGGACAGAAACTGGCTTGTTGTTGACGCGAAGAATGAGCCGGTCCGGATCGAAGGCATCATTACCGATATCACCCAGACCAAAGAATATGAAGAGGCGATGAAAGTTTCTCTCGATAAAGAAAAAGAACTGAACGAAATGAAGTCACGCTTCATCACAACCGCTTCTCACGAGTTCAGGACTCCACTGACCACCATCTTCTCATCGGCAGAACTTTTGGAAAATTATTCGGCCAAATGGCCCAGGGAAAGAACCGTAAAACATTATAATAAAATTAAAGATACGGTTCACAAAATGAGGGGCATACTTGATGAGCTTATCCTCCTGAATAAAGCGGAAAGCAGCAACTTAAAATTTGAGCCGATGCCCCTGGAGCTGAGATCTTTCCTGGAAGAAATGATTGATGATTTTTCATTGATCAAGCCCGCTAATCTCGAAATTAAATTCGTATCAGGAATAAAGGCCGCCGAATATAATCTTGATGCCAATTTACTCACTCAGGCGTTAAGGAACCTGCTCGGCAACGCAATCAAGTTCTCCCCCAAAGGCGGAACGGTAACTCTTAATGTTACGGAAAGGGAAGAAAACCTTATATTTACCGTTACAGATCAGGGAATTGGCATACCGGCGGACGAGATCAGGCAGCTTTTCACCAAATTCTACCGCACAAAGAATGCCTCGGCAATCGACGGAACCGGCCTCGGACTAGTTATCGCCAAAAATGCCGTCGAAGCACACGGCGGCACAATCAGTTGCCTCAGCAGGGAAAATGAAGGAACTACCTTTATTTTTGTTTTACCAGTTAATAATTAATTACAAATAAGTACTTTTTCAGCGATGAAACACAGAATATTGCTCATTGAAGATGACCCCACTGTAAGAGAAAATATTTATGAACTTCTGACGGAAGAGGGTTTTTCCGTTGACCCCAGCGAGGACGGCAACGACGGATTGAAGTTGCTGAAGTCAAAAATTTTTTCTGTGATACTCTGTGATATTATGCTCCCCAACAAAACCGGGTATGATCTGCTTAAAGAATTTAAGGATGAATTTAAATCCGAATTACCCCCCTTTGTGTTCCTCACTGCAAAAGCAGAACGCGAAAGTTTCCGCTTCGGTATGGAACTCGGCGCAGACGACTATATAACCAAGCCCTTTACACGGGATGAATTACTTAAATCAATTGATACGCAGATAAAAAAAAGAGGGTTGCTGCTCGAACTTCAAAAATCTTCTGAAGAACTTTATCAGGCTGATGACGTTCAGAAAAAAGCTGCAGCCAGGGAAAAGAAAAGCGAAGCGCTGGATTATGATTCAACGCTTTTTCTTGACTATCAGCACCAGCCCAAAATGATTAAGATTGCGGAGATAGTTCTGATTAAATCAAAAAAGGATTATTCGGAAATCATAACAGTGAACAACATCCCTTACACAATTAAAAGATCGATGAATAAGTGGATGGGTATTTTGCCGCCGAATAAGTTTTTGCGGGTCCACCGTTCATATATCGTTAATAAAGAATTTATTGTGCGAATCGAGAAGTGGTTCAACTATAGCTACAATATTATACTTAAATATGTTGATGAAAAAATAACAGTTAGCCAGCGATTCAGCAGGAGTCTTCGCAAACAGTTAAGGGACTAAAAATACCTGCTTTCTGATCCGGATCTTCAAAAAACCTTAGCCTTCTGAAAATCACTAAGCTACATTATTGGTCACTTGTCGACCGTATTTAGCGTAAATATAAAAACCCTACTTTATGTTGAAGAAATTTCAAAAATTTGAGAATAGTGAGTGTTTCTTTTCTTTAATAACGTGGATTGATCAGACAGCTTTTTAATGAAAGCCTCAGATACAAACATTAAAGCGCCTAATAAACGAACAAATGATATATCCCCTAAAGGGATATTAGAGTCATTAAGCGCGCTTAATATACAGCCGAACTCCGGTTTGTTGGTATATACCGGGGACGGGGAGATAGTCTCCGCCAACGATCTGTTTTGGAAAATGCTGCGCTGCGATGAGAAAGCGTGCGCCACAACGGATGACATCTGGAAATACTCGTTGCTTGATCAGAAATTTATCGGCAGCCTGGAGGAGAAATGGAAATCGCTGAACAAAACCGCAGGCAAGAAAAAGAACTTTAACTTTTCTGCAATCCCCCCGAATACCGCAAAGAAAAAAAAATTCAACGGCTTCGACATAAACATCATATACTCGGATAAATACCGCGCTGCCGGCTTCACCGAAATACACACCGCGGATTCTGATGACAATACAAACGGAAGACTTGCAAATCTAATTGAATCCCTCCACGGGGCAATACCAACCGGCGTTATGGCGTTTGATGACTTTGGCCGGCTCATCTATGTTAACCCCGCTTTTTGCACGATGGTTGGATACAGCCAGAAGGAATTGCTTGGCAAAAAACCGCCTTATATTTTCTGGTCGCCGGAAGCGATGCACGAAATTATCTCGGCACACCAGAATATTGCGGCGGGCAAATCAGATACAAATGTATTTGAGTTGATCTTCTCAAAAAAAAGCGGCGAGAGGATGAATGTCCAGGTCTTTGTTTCCACTCTGGACAGCGATGAAGATACCCGGATATCGGTTTGCAGCATTATCGATATCACTGAACGGAAAATACTTACACGGAAATTGCGCGAAAGCGAATACCTTTACCGGTCCATAGCCGAAAATATGAATGATGTTGTCTGGCTTTATGATCTGAAGAAAGACAATTATACTTACATAAGCCCGTCAATAAAAAATTTACTCGGTTACGAAGCTTCCGAACTTCTCGACAAGAACATCACTTATACACTGCCGCAGAGTAACCACCGGGAAATCCGCGAACTGCTGGCGGGAGACTTCAACGCAATTAAGCAAAACCCGGGTTATCAGAAAACGAGATATTATACTGCCGAGCAGATCCTCAGGAACGGAAACAGGATCTTCACGGAGATTAAACTTCAGTACATCGTTGATAAATCGGGGAATGCGCTTCAGATTCTGGGCGTCAGCCGCGACATTACCGAAAAAATAAAGCTCGAGAACAAACTTAGCGTAAGCGAGAGAATATCTAAAGAAGCACAGCGCATTACAGAAATCGGATTCTGGGAATATGATATTGCCAGGGATTCGCTCCACTGGTCCGATGAAGTTTTCAGGATATATGATGTTGACCCGCGCCAGTTTCCGGGATCGTATAACTCATTTTTAAATTTTGTCCACCCCGATGACAGGGATACGGTAAATGCGGCTTATGTCAATTCGCTGAAAGAACAAAAGCCGTACAGTATTGATCACAGGCTTCTTATGCCTGACGGGAAGATCAAATGGGTGCGCGAAGCCGGCGAAAATATTTTCGATGAAGAAGGAAAACCGGTCCGGACAATAGGAAGCGTTCAGAACATCACCGAGAAAAAACTGACGGAAAACCAGCTTCTTTTTACTCAGCACGTTGTTGAACATTCTTCCGAGGCTACGTTCTGGATCAAATCCGATTCATCATTTTTCTATGTTAATAATTCTGCGTGTAACGAACTCCGGTACAGCTTCAGCGAACTTTGCTCGCTTTCAGTTTTGGACATCGATCCGACATTCACCGAAGATCAGTGGGACTTGCTGTGGGAAAAGGCGAGGATCAGCAGAGTGTATACTCTCGAAACCCTTTACCGCCGGAAAGACGGCACTGTTTACCCGGTTGAGGTAAGGGCAAACTTCGTTGATTACGCCGGCGAATCGTTTATATGCGCCTATGTTTCCAACATAACCAAGCGGAAAGAATACGAGAAGAAACTGCAGGACAACGAATCAAAGTTCCGCGGTTTGTTCCAGTCTTCCGTTGACGGTATCGCAATTGCCAATGAACACGGAAACTTTATTGACGCAAATTCCGCTTTTCTCAGACTGGCCGGATATAACCGGGAAGAACTTCTTGCTATGAATTTTGCGGCAATACATCCCGATGAATCGCTTAATTTTGTCTCGTCAGAGTTCAGAAAATTGTTCGACGGTGTTAAGCAATACAGTTCTGAAATACCCGTAAAGAAAAAGAACGGCGAAGTTGTTTTTGTTTCGGTTACGACTTTTAGTATTCTTTGGGACGAAGAGAGATGCGTCGTCGGAATTTTTACTGATGTTTCCGAATTAAAGCGGCTTAACGAATCTCTTGAGAAAAGCGTCCTTCGTTACAAACGCGCAATGGAGGCGGACCAGGCGGGTATATTTGAGCTTAATCTATACACGGGAAAGCTCACCGCGAGCCAGTCTTTTTATACTGTCTTTGATGTTAACGCCACCGACGGTGAGATCGATTCATCCGAAATCAACCGCCTTATTGTTGAGGAAGATGCCGTTCTGTTTGAGAAAACCATCTCCGAATGCCGCAACGGAAACCGGGATTCATATTCTATTGAATACAGGATCAGGAAAAATGACGGAGTGAGCTGGATCAGCGGCAGAGGAAAGGTATTTGAGAAGGATGAAGAAGGTAAGGGAACATACCTGATCGGCACCGTAGAAGATATTACCGCGCTGAAAGTTGCCCGCGAAAAACTTGTCGAGGAGAAAGAACGCCTTGAAAGAATTTCCGACGCTCTGCCGGGCGCAATAATGAAGTTTAAGTTGAAACCGGACGGCGCTCTTTCGATTCCTTATACCAGCGCGCGCGTTGAAGATGTTTACGGGCTCCCGGCGGAAGAAATAATGTCGGACTTTAACAACTTCTCAAAGCGTATCAATGACGCCGATCTGTTTAATCTTTTCGAAAAGGTAATATTGTCTGCGCAGACACTGCAGCCCTGGGTTGCGGTTTACCGCTACAATAATCCTAAAAAAGGGCTTGTGTGGATTGAAGCCAAATCTATTCCGTTCAGGGATGAGGCGAATAATGTTGTCTGGTACGGATACGCCGATGACGTAAACGACCGGAAAAAGAGTGATTTTCAAATACAACAATTGCAGGAACGATTCAGTATAGCCTTCCACTCCAGCCCGGCGGCTCTTGTTATCACCAGAAAAGAAGACGGTAAGATCATAGATGTAAATGACGCTTTCTGTGTGGTTACGGAATATTCGCGTGATGAAGTGCTCGGACTTACATCGATGGAACTTAATTTGTTTCAGTCGCCGGAAGACTGGGAAAATATGCTCTCCGGGCTCTCGGAAAATGCCAGCCTGAAAAATCTTGAGCAGACCATTCTCACCAGGAGCAGGAAAACGAGACACATTCTCATCTCTGCCGAGTCGATCGAACTTGATAACACCAGGTGCCTGCTCAGCTTCTTCTTTGATATCACCGACCGCAAAGAGATGGATGACGCATTAAGAGAAAGCGAATCCAGATACCGGCTTATTTCGGAGAATGTTTCTGATGTTATCTGGACAATGAAATCAGGCGCCAACCGTTTTAATTATATCAGCCCGTCGGTCAAAAAACTTCTTGGTTACAGCCCCGAGGAGGTTATGAGCAAACCGCTGAGCCAGATAATGACGCCGGAATCGTTAAAGCAGTTTAATGAATACCTCTCCATCAGGTTTAAAAACTTTTTAGCTTCCCCCCAGACCGGAAAATATTTTGTTGACCAGTTGGATCAGCCGACCAAGTGGGGAGATATTGTGCACACTGAAGTATCAAGCACTTTTACGATGAACAAGGAAGGCGAAGTTGAGATAATTGGCGTTACGCGCGATATTACCGAAAGGAAACTTGCCGAGGAAAAAATCAGGCAGTTAAATTCCGAACTCGAACAGAAAGTCCGGGAAAGAACATCAGAACTTCAGCGCTCCAACCAGGAGCTTGAATCGTTTGCTTATTCTGTTTCACACGACCTTCGCGCGCCACTGCGTGCGATTGACGGATTCAGTGTCATTCTGCAGGAAGAGTACATTAATAAATTAGACCCCGATGCGCAGGCTTACTTCGGAAGAATCAGATCAAACATCGGCCGTATGGGGCAGATGATAGAAGACCTTCTGCGTCTTTCAAGAATTATGAGATCAGAAATCTCATACACCAGTTTTGACATAGCGGCAATTGCCGGAGGAATATTACACCGTTTTGCAGAGGCGGAACCTGAAAGAAAAGTTGAAATTTTACTTCCTCCGACGACGGTTATCAAAGCCGACAAAAACCTTATCGGGCACCTGCTGGAAAACCTGCTTTCAAATGCGTGGAAGTTTACGTCAAAATGCACAGATGCAAAAATAGAATTCGGAATGGAAGGAATCGGGCCGGAAACTGTCTTTTTCGTAAAAGATAACGGCGCCGGATTTGATATGAATTATGCGAATAAATTATTCGGGGTTTTTCAGAGGCTCCACTCCCCGAATGAATTCCCCGGTATCGGTATCGGGCTTGCCCTTGTTCAGAGGATCGTCAACCGCCACGGCGGAAAGATCTGGGCTGAAGGCGAAGTTAACAAGGGAGCTGTTTTTAATTTTACATTACCTTTATCAAACGTATGAGAGTTGGTATGAACACCGAAAAAACCATTCTGGTGGTTGAAGATAATCCTGATGACGAAATTCTCACCATCAGGGCGCTTAAGAAAGCAAATATTACAAACAATATTGTTGTCGCGAGGGACGGGCAGGAGGCATTGACCCTGCTTCTCTCCGGGTCCGCTCCCATAAGGCCTTCAGTAATTTTACTTGACCTCAAACTTCCTAAGGTTAACGGGCTGGAAGTACTCAGGACCCTCAAACTGAATGACCAGACAAAGAATATACCCGTTGTTGTGCTTACTTCTTCTAATCAGGAGAAGGATATCGTGGACGCATACCATTATTCGGCGAACAGTTATGTGCGGAAGACTGTTGATGTAGAATTATATACATCAAGAATCAGTACAGTCGGAACTTATTGGATTACGATTAACGAAGAATATCCCCAAAGGGCCTCTTAAAATGAAACAGAATTTAAAACTTTTAATCATCGAAGATATGGAGGACGATGCCCTCCTTACGGTCTATAAACTCACCAGCGCGGGTTTTAACCCCGAATGGAAACGGGTTGAGACCGAACACGATCTTTTAAGGGAACTGCGTGAACATTGGGATGTAATAATCTCCGATTATGCGGTGCCCAACTACAGCGCCCTGAACGGGCTGCTGATAGTACGGGACATCTATCCGGATATGCCTTTTATTATTGTATCGGGGGCAATCGGCGAAGAGGCCGCCGTTGAACTGATGCGTAAAGGCGCCGATGATTACCTTCTTAAAAATAACCTTGGAAAACTTCCGCAGGTGATAAGAAGGGAACTGGAAGATTATAAGTTAAAAATTGAAAAGAGAAAAGCCGAAATAGAACTGCGGGAAAGCGAAGAGCGCTACAGCCTCGCCCTTAACTCTTCGGAAGAAGGTATATGGGACTGGAACCTGATAACCGGCGTCAAAAAATTCAGCCCGGGCTATTTCCAGATGCTTGGCATAGACGTGGAGATGGATCCCGCGCCGCCGGATTTCAAATACGAACTGATCCATCCGGAAGATAAAAATTTTGTAATGTCCGCGATAAGAGAATGCGTGAAGGGTGATAAAAACAGTTTCCTGTTAGAGTACCGCGTGAAGCACACAAACGGCAAATGGCTGTGGATCCTCGGCAAGTGCCGCGTTGTAAACAGAAATTCCGACGGCTCCGCTTCCAGAATGGTCGGGACCAACCTTGACATCACAAAGAACAAGATGGCCGAAATCGAGAGAAGGGAAAGCGAAGAGCGTTTAAAAACACTTGTAGATACAATACCGGACGGGATTCTGGTTGTCGGTATAAACTACATAGTTAAGTGGGCCAACAAAAACCTCCTTAGCCTGCTTCACCTGGATGATTACGATGACGTTATAGGAAAGAACCTGTTCCCCGAAGTCATCATAGACCCCAAGGGGCGCGTCCAGACCGCTTTTACTAAATGCCTCAGCAACAACAAGCACCAGTTTTTTGAATTTGAATTAAACCGGATGAACGGCACAAGGATATTTGTTGAATTCAGCATCTCGCTGATTCACAACTACAGATCCGAACCGGAATACTTTATGATGGTTATGCGGGACATTACCGACCGCAAATCACACGAATCAACAATCAAAAAATTCTCGGTTGCCATTAATGCGAGCTCTGATACAATTTTCATTACCGATCCGGGAGGGGCGATCGAATACGTTAACCCCGCGTTTGAAAAAGTATACGGGCACCTCCAGGAAGAGGTTGTCGGAAAAACACCCCGCGTGCTGAAATCAGGCGAATACGGAAATGATTATTATCTGAAAATGTGGATGACTATCCTGGCGGGGAAAACTTTCCGCTCTGAAATGAAAAACAAACGAAATGACGGTACTTTTGTCTGGGAGGACCGCAGTATCTCCCCTATTAAAAACGAGGCCGGCGATATCGTTAACTTTATTTCTGTCGGCAGGGATATAAGCGACAGAATTTATAATGAAAAACATATACGGGAAAGTGAACAAAAGTTTAAGGGTATTTTTGAACAGTCATACAACTATTCCGCAATAATTTCGCGGGACGGGATTCTCTCCGATATAAACAATTCATTCCTCGAATTCGCGGAGCTGAAAAAGGAAGAGATAATGGGGGTTAACTTCTTTGATTCCCTGAAAACGGTCGCGCCTTCTGATATAAAGCAGCGCCTGGTTGCTTCGGTTGAAGCCGCGCTTGCAAACAAACCGCACTCCTTTGAGTGGGCCCGTGTTTCCGGAAACGGAAAAACTTTCATTGCGCGGTTTTCTGTTCAGCCGATAAAAGATGATTCGGGCGAGATAACGTTTATGCTCATTCAGGGTATTGATATCAGCGAACAAAAACGATCCCAGGAAAGTTTGCTCGAAAGTGAAAGGAAATTCGAAACTCTTATTTCCAATTTGCCTTCGGCTGTATACCGGTGCAAATATGACGAGAATTTTACGATGGAATATATGAGCAAAACGACAACGGCGTTGTTCGGATATTCTCCTGAGGATTTTGTCCAAAACAAAACTATCGCTTATGCCGATGTTATTCACCCGGAGGATAGAGAATATGTTGCGGCCGTTACAAAAAATGCGCTTGAAATCAAGAAACCTTTTACCTATGAATACAAGATTGTAACTAAAGACAATCAGGTTAAATGGGTCCACGAACAGGGCCGGGGCGTTTATGACAGCGATGGCAAGCTCATAGCTTTGGAAGGAATCGTAACCGATATCACCGAGAAGAAAAAAATACTTGAAGAACTGATCTCGGCCAAAAACGCCGCCGAAGAATTGAACAACCTGAAAAACACTTTAATGGCTAATGTCAGTCACGAACTGAGAACGCCTTTGGTCGGTCTTCTCGGTTACTCCGAATTCCTCTCGGAACAGCTGACCGGTTACCAGAAAGAATGCGCGGACCTTATTCACGGCAGCGGAGCCCGGCTTCTTAATACATTAAGTGATCTACTCGATTTTTCAAATCTTAAGAAACAGCTGGTTCCGGTTGAATATAGAAATGTAAATCTTGATAAAATAGTCAAAGAAGAGTCTGAATTATACAGTAAGAACGCGGAGAAGAAGGGGCTGAGAATAATTACTGAACTTAGTTCAAAAAACCTTTATGTTCTTTCCGATGAGTACCTGCTTCGTCAGGTAATCGACAACCTTCTGGATAACGCGATTAAGTTCACGGAGAGCGGAACGATCAATGTTATCCTGTCCGGCGAAGGTAACCACGCTGTTATAAAGGTGATTGATACCGGCATTGGTATACCCCCCGAAAAGTGCGAAATGATATTTGATGAATTCAGGCAGGTTAGCGAAGGGAGCGCGCGCGTGTTCCAGGGTTTAGGCCTCGGCCTGACCCTTGTGAAGAAAAACCTGCAAGCTATTAACGGCGCCATTTCGGTTTCAAGCGAAGTTAATACCGGTTCTATTTTTACTGTTGTCCTCCCCCTCGACCGGAATATTGAAACTATTTCGGAAGATACAAAGGAAGAGTTAAAAGTGGCTATGGTTGAAACCGGAAAAGACAATACCGTAGAGCGCAAAAAACTTCTTTTGGTTGAAGATGATAAAATCAACCGTTCTATTCTAACACTTATGCTTCAGAACCATTATCTCGTTGACTCCGTTGTTAACGCTGACGGTGTATTCCAGATAGTGAAAGAGAAAGATTTTGACGTAATACTGATGGACATAAATCTTGGCGAGGGAAAAAACGGCGCCGAAGTTGCTCTCGAGTTAAGGCAAAGCGATAAATACCGGAACAAACCGATAATCGCCTTGACTGCTTACGCGCTTCCGGAAGAGAGGGAATCGTTCCTCAGAAGCGGTTGCTCGCATTACCTGGCAAAGCCGTTTAAATCGGCTGATTTGCTTGGTTTATTAAACACCATATTCAGCATAAACGACGGCAGGGTTGAGGTTTTGGCTGATTATAATTAATATATCCTGCTGCGGAAGAGATAAGTATTCTGTCCGTAAGACTGAAAAGAGTTCCCCCCTACATACAAAACACACACTATAACAGCAGAGGGGCCGCCAATCCACGGCGGCCCTTTTTATTTTCCTGCCCGCATCAACTCTGAAATCAATTCCGGCATACCCCAACATCACGTGATTATGTAAATGGTGCGATATTAATTCGATGAAATGGCACACTGATGACACTGATTTTATGGATCTACGCAGATAAAGAAACCGGCATTTTAGCGGGAGAGATTTTTTTGGGAAACCTAAACGCAAAGCCGCAAAGATTATCGCAAAGCGCGCATAAAATTATTTACAAAAAACCGCCACGCGATAATGATTCCGTAGAAATCAAATATCTATAGAAACAGAACCCGTCCACGAAAAAACGACCCCGCCAGGGGTCGAATATGATTGCATATATGTAGATGATGTGATATTAATTCGCGGGAGTAGTACACTGATGACAATCGGTATTTTAATGCGGCATATTTATTATTATCTTTATTAATTATTTATTTCATCTTTGATTCAACCCAACTAATATTTTATGAAAACCATATTTAAATATTTATTACTGGCATCGGTACTCCTTATTTATTCCGGCTGCAGCAAAAAAGAAGAACCCAAACTCGAAACATTCAGCGCAGAAGCATTCGCGTATGATATGGAAACTTCCTGGGAGATAAACTCCTCGATACGGGTTAAAGGTTTCGCGCAAGCGGAAGAAGGAAAATCATTTAAACACTCTCTCACTTACAGCGTTTCGCTTATTACCCCTTCCGGAGAAGTGATCAAGGGCCTGGACAGCGGTGAGATCAACGACGCCCCTGCAGAAAAACCAGCTGATCTTTCTATTGAAGTTCAGTACGAACTTAATAAAACCAATGGCCCCGGCAAGTATAAGATCGTATATGAGATCAAAGACGAGTTAGCAGGTAAAACAGCAAAAGGTGAAAAAGATTTCGAGGTTATGTAGGCAATGGCTCTAATAATTATTATTGACTCCACCCTCTGTTCAAGTTTAACGGGAACAATTCGTTAGCCGGTTCCCGTTGTAACCTGTGATCTGCATCAACACTTGACACACATACCATTTTGACAATTCACGCCAAAATTTATTTGCTATTTGGTTAAAAATTGTTTAACGTATCCCTGTATACTATTTATAGATTACATATACGGTATGAAAGAAACCGATACTGCATATAAAATTTTTCAGAAGGCCTATGAAAAGCAGCTGGAAGGAAAAGTTGATGAAGCCATCGACCTTTACAAAACTTCCATAAGCCTGTGCCCGACCGCTGAAGCACATACTTTTCTTGGATGGGCATACAGCCTTAACGGTGAATACCGCGAGGCGATTTCTGAGTGCATTCTGGCAATAGATCTGGATCCGGATTACGGAAATCCGTATAACGATATCGGAAGCTATCTCATCAGCCTCGATCAGTATGACGAAGCTATAACCTGGCTTCATAAAGCGATCAAAGCGGAGAGATACGAGCCCCGGCATTATCCGTTTTTTAATATCGGCAGAGCGTATGAAATGAAGGGTTTATGGCTTGAGGCAAGAGAATACTATTATAAGGCCCTGGACATAAAGCCCGGCTTTGAACAGGCAAGAACAGCTGTAATAAAACTTACTTCTTACATGAACTAAACAACTAACCAACAAGGAGCTACTATGAAAAAAGCACTACTTCTATTCGTTTTGTTCTATTTCGTTTCTTCTGCCCAGAATTGGCAAGTCGTATCCAGCGGAACCACCGGAGACATCTGGGGTATTGACTGGGTAAACTCCACAACGGTCTGGATTTGCGCGGCAAACGGCGATGTTAAAAAATCAGTCGACGGCGGATCAACATTTACCGCAGCCGGTAATGCCGGCGAAGGCGCTTACTGTATAGCTGCACTCAGCGCTGATGTTGCCTGCGTTGCTTTGGGCCCATCTTCCGGAAACGGAAAGATTATGAGAACGACCAACGGCGGCACGAGCTGGGCACAGGTTTACACTGCCACAGGCGCCTGGTTTAATACGATTGATAATATTGACGCCAACATTCTGTGGGCAGTTAGCGATCCTATCGGCGGTGTTTTTCACATAGTAAAATCAACTGATGCCGGCGCAACCTGGGCATTAGCTCCGAATCTTCCCGCTCAGCCGGCAGCAACTGTATTTGGCGCGAACAGTTCTTTCTACAGAGTCGGCAACACCTGCTGGTTTGGAACCGGCGGATCCGCAACAACCTCTGCCAACAGAGTTTATAAATCAACTAACGGCGCAGACGGCCCCTGGACATTTGGTACTACATCCGCTGCCTATGTCGGCGCTATTGCATTCTCCTCCGCCTCCGGAAACGGACTTTCAGGTTTCTGGCAGGCAACAAACACTGTAAATAAAAGCGCGGACGGCGGCGCCACCTGGACTGCCGTAACCACGACAACTGCTCTTACAAGAGGACTCGATTATATCCCCGGTACAAACTGGGCCTGGGCAGCTGCTTCTGCCGGTATATTCAAAACATCAGATAATGGCGCTACCTGGGTGGCAGATGCTCTCCCCGCAGGCGTTACGGCTGATTTTAACTGGGTTCGTTTTTACGGAGATGCTAATAAAGGCATCGCGGGCGGACCTGCCGGAGTACTTCTGAAGAGCCTTCTCCCTTCAGTTGTTCCTGTTGAATTGACTTCATTCACCGCGGCACAGGTCGGCGGAACTATACAGTTGAAATGGTCAACCGCAACCGAGACAAACAACTTCGGATTTGAAATCGAAAGAAGTGTTAACAACTCGGGTGAGTGGTCAACTATCGGATTTAAACCCGGCGTTGGCACAAGCACTCAAAACCAGCAGTACATCTTCACAGATAACATCAGCGGACTCTCACTTACCTCTGCATCATACAGACTGAAACAAATTGACTATGACGGTAAATTTGAATACAGCAAGGCAGTTGTTCTTAACGATCTGACTCCTTTTGAATTCAG
>CAIMOS010000044.1 GCA_903843135.1 uncultured Ignavibacteriales bacterium
ATCAATTTAATAATGTGAATGGTAAGTAAGAAGATTTTTAGTTTTTATCAGGAAACGATTGTAGTGGAGGGGCTTGCCCCTCCCGGCGAATTGAAAGGATCGATGGCTTTATAAAAGCCGCAGGATGTAATGTGTAGTCGTGTTAATATGCGCCGCGGACAGGGCAAGCCCTGTCACTACTGAAGTCGCTTTGGATTTATCTTCTGATATTGAACAACTCTGTTTCATTCGGGATGATCCGGTTATAGTAACTGCGCTGCACCCGTTACGAAGATTAATGAGAATATTCCCTAAAAAACAAAAGCCCCGGGGACCGGGGCTTTTGCACACTAATGGAAAGGAAAATTATTTGTTCAGGACCATCTTCTTCATAGAAGAGAAGTTTGATCCGTCCGCACCCGACGCTTCGATTTTGTAAACATAAACACCGGAGGGGAGCCCCGCGGCATTGAAGCTGAGGTTATGCGTTCCGGCTGCAAAGTTTGTGTTTGCAAGGGTCATAACTTCTTTACCGAGTACGTCAAAAACCTTCATTGCTACTTTTGAATCGACAGCTAAACTGAAATTAATAGTTGTAGCAGGATTAAAAGGATTCGGGTAGTTCTGATCGAGTGAGAACTGAACCGGCGCGGTTACTTCAGTTTCAACCACTGAAGAGTATGCATAACTGCCGTCATAATCCATCTGGCGCAGGCGGTATGAATATGAACCGGTCTGTACATTTTTATCTACGAAGGAATAATTGCGGGGAGTAAGCGAAGTTCCGTTGCCCTGAATATAGCCGACAACAAAATACTCGCCGTTTCCTGAGCTGCGCTGAATTTCGAATCCGCGGTTGTTCTTCTCTGTGGCAGTTGACCAGTTAAGCACAACATCGCTGCCGGTAACATTCGCGCTGAATGCCGTAAACTCAACAGGGATGAGTCCTTCCATAAGATACCCGGCAAGTGCGAAGTTCTGATAATTGAGCAGTAACAATCTCTTGTTGTTTACCCAGGCAACTTCAGCTCCGCCGGAGATGCCGATACTGGCGGCTGTAGTTGTAAAAACATAGTTCGCAACTTCCTGTCCGGTTTCGATTGAAATTTTATGAAGTGAGTTTGTTAACCCGCCGGTAACCTGGTTCCAAACCCAGAGATAAGCCGGTTGTCCGGCAAGACTGTCGAATGCCATACCGTATTTTCCGGTTAATGTGCTTGCGATCGTAGCTTTCAGAGTGCCCACGGTATCGTGCAGGAAGATGCCGCCTGAAAAGTTTGTATTCCAGAAACCTTTTCTGCTGGGGTCCCACGCAAGCGCGCGTGCAGCTCCGCCCGCCAGGGTGAAGGTTTTAACCGTCGCCATCGTGTTTGGATCAAACCTGTAAACGGTTGTTGAAGCGTTGCCTCCATAAATAAATATTCCGTCAGTAGCCAGATCGCGACAGGAACCAACATAGGTTAAGGAGTCCGCAAATGTGCCGGGGCCGTTTCCGGGTCCGTCAGCATTATAGCGGTAAGTATATAATCCTGTGGTGTTCCAGCGGTTGAAATAATATTTACCGTTGAAGAACAAAGCGCCGACTGTACCTGCATTCATTCCGGGTGAGCCGATAGCGGAATAATTGAAATTGAAAACAGTCGCGTAAGGAAAACCGACAGGCGGAATAGTATCCATAGTTATGGGTCCGGGAGTTTCGCCCCCGGCGTAATCCTTCGGCGCCAGATCTACCTGGGCCAGGGAGAGAGATGCAGCAAAAACAAACAAGAACACAGTAGAAAGAAGTTTCATAAGAAGCCTTTCCAAGTAAGTGTAATGTAATAGAAGTTAATTAAGTTGCAACTTTATTTGTCGAAAGTACTGACGAAAAAGGTATTTGTCAAGTTAAAGTTTTAAAAAACTAAAAATTTTTTTCGGTTGATTTCTTCCCCGGCTTAGTAATAAAAGACGAATTTTCCATATTTTCCCGTATTTTTCAAATCGTGCTAAATTTACGATAATGTTCAGTTAAAAATAATTTATATATCATATTTGAAAACAATTCAGAACACGTTAGAGCCGATAGGAACTTTAAAGAGCCGAATTAAATACCGGTATGAAGCGCCAAGACAGGGAGTGCTTGCCGGTGAGAGCGAATCATTCATCCGCCTGAATTCCGGGATGAATTTTACCGAAGCGCTTAAAGGCCTTGACGGTTTCAGCAGGATATGGGTGATATACGGTTTCCATCTGAATCAAAACTGGAAGCCTCTTGTCACCCCTCCCCGCAATGACGGAAAAAAGATCGGGGTTTTCGCTACGCGTGCGCCCTACCGCCCGAATCAGATCGGATTAAGTTGTGTGAAACTTCTCCGCATCGATAAACTTAAAATATATATCAGCGAATCTGATATACTCGACGGATCTCCCGTTTATGATATCAAGCCCTATCTCCCTTACTCCGATTCATTTCCCGATTCTGAAACCGGCTGGGTAAAAACAAATCCTGAAGAAAGTTATAACGTAGTATTTGTTGACGCGGCGGCAAAGCAGACAGAGTGGCTCTGGAAAAAAGGGGGCGCCAATCTTGATAATTACAGCAGAGTACAGTTATCCTTCAACCCGAGGGATGTAAAAAGAAAACGGATAAAAAAGGCAGAGAGCGGAGAAAGTCAGTTTGTGCTGGCATACCGCACCTGGCGCATATTATATGATGTTGATGATGAAAAAAGAGAAGTGTCGGTGCTGAAAATTTTTTCGGGATATTCACCGGGTGAGCTGAGAGAAGCCGGGAATGACAAATATCAGGACAAAATCCTGCATAGCGATTTTGTTAAAAAATTTAAGTGATTATTGCGGGAAAGGCGAGGGAAACTGGGTGTTTCCCTCTTGCTGTTATAGTTTATCAGTTCTGGAACAGAACTTGTGGGAAAGAGCTTGGCTGACTGCGTTTCAAAACGGCGGTGTATCTTTTTTCGTTGATGGCAGTCTCTGCGTTTCGGAAAATAGTTTCGTCCTTAATCGGTTTAACAATCATTCCGTCGATCTCATCATATTTAATATTGCGGTATCTGTAAATGGATTTCGGCGACATCATAAGAATTACCGGAATGTTCAGTCTTGATCTGAAATAATGAGCGGTTGCCAGTGATCCGTAACCACCTTTAATATCCGCGTCAATAAGTATAAGGTCAGGGTTGCTTTTCAGGGCTTTTGCAATAAGCTGAAGGCTGTCCGCTTCAAACTCAACTTTATATCCTTTGCGATTAAAGAGAGACTGTATGCGCCTTCTTTCTGAGGGATCAGACTCACCAACCAGGATCGTTCCTTCAATTGAAATTTGATCATCTTTGATCCTCTTCAAAAAGAGGTCCTGAAGTTTTGAGCCTATCGATTTTGCGAATTCTTTAGCTGCTGTTTTCATAATAAGATTAATTAAAATTCTTAGTGAAAAGTAAGTCAAAATGAAGACGCGTCGTTAAAAAATCGACGAACCGGCCTTTTTCATCGACGAACAGGCAAAATGGGGGATGAAATCAGTACTTTCAGGAGACGGGGCCCGGAATTTCTATCAAAAGGGAAGTTTTATGTCCCCGGAAAACTAAAATATGCCTGAATTACCGGGCAGGCCTTTCGGGATGCACGGCATTATTCCAAATCAGGAAAGCTCTGAACCGTTGCCGTCAAGATAAAGCACATCGTAGCCGATTTCCTTCAGCCCGGTTTCGATCTGCTTAACATCGCCGACCACTACCCAGACAAGATTTTCCGGAGTAAGCAGATCTTTGGCCGCTTGCTGAATATCTTCCCTCGTCAGAGATTTGACAAGATGCGAGTACTTATATATAAAGTCTTCCGAAAGATCATACCTGACGATTTCGGCAATGGAGGCGCCCACCGCGTCTGTGGTTTCCCAATAACCCGGGAGCTGATAGACAAGATTCAGTTTCGTCTTTTCGGTTTCATCGTCAGTAATTGGTTTATCGGAGACCATCCCTTTTACTTCTTTATATAGTTCGAGCAGCGCCTCTTTGGTTTTGTCCTGCTGAACGATTCCGTAGAAAATATATGGCCGCTGATGTTTTGCGTTTCTTATGAATGAACCTGATCCGTAGGACCAGTGCTTGTCCTCGCGGAGGTTCATATTGATGCGCGATGTGAATGTGCCTCCGAGTATAGTATTCATTGCTTCAATTGCCGGGTCTTCAATGCTTTTTGGCGGCGCGATCGAACCCGCAAAAATAATACTCTGCAAAGAACCCGTGCGGTTGAGCAGATATATTACCGGCTTTGCGGGATGCTGAACCTGTTTAATCTCCGGAATTGAAACCGAATTACCTTTCCAGTTTCCGAGAAGTTTCTCCAGCTGCGGCAATATTTCTTCAAGGGTTATATTCCCCGTTACTATGAGCGATGCGTTTTGCGGAGAGAAGTATTTGTTGTATACGGAAATAATATCTTCGCGGGTGAGGCCCTCCACTGTTTCCCTGAATCCGGTGCCGCTGAAAGGTTTTGCGTAGGGATGCCCTTCGCCGAAAAGAAGTTTAGGGAACACCCTCAGACCGAGAGAAGCAGGCGCGGCTTTTTCCCGTTCGATCGAGGCAAAACGTTCTTTCTTCAGGCGTGCGAGTTCGTTTTCCGGGAAGACGGGATTAAGCAGAACATCAGCAAAAAGATCAAGGGACTTCTGAAGATTATATTTAAGC
>CAIMOS010000045.1 GCA_903843135.1 uncultured Ignavibacteriales bacterium
AGAGTATTATAACACTACAAGGGATACAATAGGCGTTATTCCGGGTGATGGATTCTGGGATGTCGGAAACCCTTATCAGTGGCACGATCATCATCTTCAGGAGATTTCGCTTCGCGGAGACTATACGAGTTTCTTTGATGAGAAGAACAAATTCAAAACAGGATTTAACTTCCAGTTTCAGGAAATGCAGGTTGTCGATATATATAAACCCTGGGTTGGCGAATACGGACTGAATAATGATATTTATAAAGTTTATCCGGCTATCGGGTCATTTTATGCCCAGGATAATGTCAATTTCGGAGGTATGATCTTAAACTTTGGTTTAAGATTTGATTTCTGGTTCCCGGGTAAATTTGTTGATGATGCGATCGATAATCCGGATGTTATAACGATTCCGGATGATGTCCGCGAACGTTATAAAGAGGACAGTTTCCAGTTCTTTGGTAACCGCTTCTTTAAAGGCAGATTAAGTCCGAGACTTGGCATATCACACCCGATCTCTGATAACCAGACTTTATTTTTCTCCTACGGGCATTTCAGCAAGTGGCCGAAGCCCCAATTCGTTTATGCTAAACTTAATCCGTTCAGCGCGAAGTCCTCTTTCCAGAAATTCGGAAATCCCAATCTTAAACCCGAGACGACAGTTTCTTACGAACTTGGACTTAAAACACAATTTACTGAGGATGATGTACTTACCATCACTGCATACTACAGGGATATCTTTGATTACGTTAACACTCGTACTGCAAAAGTAACATCCGCCAGGTTCGCAACGCAGAAGTTCATCACTTATGTCAATCAGGATTATGCACGCTCGCGCGGACTCGAATTTGAGTACAAGAAAAGAATGGGACGCTCTTTCACTGCGTTAGGAACATTTACGTATTCTATTGTTACAAGTAAGAGCAGTTCGGCTGATGACGGCGTTCTGGTGCTTTCGGGATTGCTCGATGAGTCAATTAAAGAAGACTACGCTCCGTGGGACAGACCATTAGCAGCTTCGTTTAGCCTGAGTTATTATGTCGCGAAGGACGAAGCCCTCTTTGATTTCGGGAACGGTATTCTGGATGATTACAACATCTTTGTCAGATTTTTCTTCCAGTCCGGCAGGAGATACACTCCCGCCGTATTCACGGGCAGTTACGAGACTGACGGAAGGCCGGAATACGAATCCGACCGCACTAACCGGTATGGCGAAATCGCGGACAACTGGGCCTGGCTTGATCTGAACTTTGAAAAGTATATTAAGTTCGGAAGCACATCGTTCACAATTTTTACTGAGATAAATAATATTTTCGACTGGAAAAATTCCACTATTATTAATCCTGTTACCGGAAAAGCTTACGAATATGGTGATGCGACTCCTAACACCTGGAACGATCCAATGTATCCGGATTTGCAGGCTCCCATAAGCCCTTATCCGTACAATCCGGCAAGATATCTGACCAGGAGAAATATTAAAGTCGGAGTAAACTTTAAGTTATAGATTATGAAAAAGATTTTAGCATTATTTTTAATTGTAATTTCAGCTCTGCCGTCATACGCTCAGTTATTCCCTACACTGGGCGCGCAGCGTGCCGGTATCTCTTCTCTTCAGTTCCTTAAGATAGGAGTTGGCGGACGGGCTTCATCAATGGGTGAAAGTTTTGTCGCCGTTGTAGACGATGCATCTGCTTCATTCTGGAACCCTGCGGGATTAGTTAATTTTTCAGAAAACCAGATTATGTTCTCACATAATAAATGGTTCGCTGATATAAGTCACGACTATTTAGGAGTGGTTTATCACTTGTCCGATCAGGATGCTTTCGGGCTCTCGGTCATTTCGTTATCAATGGATGAAATGAAAGTCACCACAGAGTTTGCCCCTTTAGGAACCGGGGAGTACTTCTCTTATGGCGATTTAGCAATTGGACTGTCGTACTCCCGCAAGATGACTGATAAATTCAGTTTCGGAGGCACTGTGAGGTATGTTGAAGAAACGATGGATAAATTAAAATTGCGCGGAGTGCTTATTGACCTGGGCACCTTTTATTATACCGGCCTTGGAACTTCCAGGTTTGCAGTTGCTGTAACGAATTTTGGCAACCAGGTCGCTCCTGACGGAGAAGTAATTCTTGTGGGTAAAAGGGAAAAATCTGACTGGCAGTCATTTTCGCCCCCGACTATGTTCAGGATAGGTTTTGCATTCGAGCCTGTTTATGACGATTTGCAGAGATTAACTGCAAGCCTGCAGTTAAACCACCCTAATGACAACAGTGAGAATGTTGGCGTTGGGCTTGAATATGCATTTAATCTCGCCGACTTTGGCTCATCGTTGTTCCTGCGGGGCGGTTATAAATTCAACGTTGAGGATCAGGATTATTCATTTGGAGCAGGAGTGAAAGCGCCGCTGCTTTTTTCGACCATTATTCTGGATTATGCATTGGCTAATTTTGAGAGATTAGGCGCTGCACACAGGATAACTGTAAGTTTAGGAATTTAACAGAATGAAAAAAATATTTAATATAATCTTCCTTATTTCGGTTGCAGTATTTTCAGGCTGCACTGATAAAATGGATATTGATAATTTTATTTCAACCGGGTCAAATTATAACCTTTCCGGTGATACCCTTTATATTCAGATCTCGCCGGTTTGGAACGGGTTCAATAATCCTCAGGACATAATTGTCGGCAAAGAACCTTTTATCTATGTGGCTGATACCGACAATAACCGTATAGTGATGCTGAATCTTGACGGGCAGGAACTCGCTACAAAATCAATCCCCAAACCTATTGCCATTGCGCAGGACAATCAGTTGAATTTGATTGTTTGCGGTACATTTGATACCACACAAAATGGGATTACCACTACATTCAGTGCGGTATACAAGATTAATATGGCTGCTTCCGGACATAATCTGCAGAATGCACCTGTTACCCGCTTACTACCAAGACCAAATGTTTCTTCTGATTTACAGTCAGCTGACAGGAAATACACGTCAGTCTGTACTTTCTACGACAACTCTTTTTACATCGGAAGAACAGGCCCAAAAAATTCAAGCATCATTGACCCGGATAATTCGATTCTGATTTTTCAAAAAAGAACTTTGCCTGACGGCAGCAAGACTGATACACTGATTGGCAGATTACCATTGATTAATCCTGTCGGAACCGGATTGATGTCGGCTAATAATCTGAGCGCTTTAGCTTCCTTTAACAAGAGAAGTCTGGATTTTATTATGGGTATGACCGGCGACAACAGTTTTAAAGCCCAGTGGCTCAGTTTTGTAGTTACTTCTGAGTTTGCCGGTTACCAGAACAGGCTGGAGCCCGGCAGCGGCGGGGCAGATATGATGCGTGTGAATAAGTTCCTTAAACCGGAGGGAATTACGATTGATAACTCCGGGAATGTTTATGTTGCAGATGCAGGAAAAGATTCGATCTACAAATTTAACGCATACGGTGATGAACTGCAGTCTTTCGGCGGCCCGTCAGTCTTCAATCATCCGTACGCAGTTGCTCACTTCGATAAAACTTTGTATGTAGCGGATGCCGGCAATAACAGGATATTAAGGTACGTTCTTTCAACGGATATGAGATGAAGAACTTATTATTTATAATTGTTCTTACAGTATCCCTATACGGTCAAAATGTAGTTCCGATTTCAAATCTGCGTAATAACAGCTCCAACGGTGTACCGGTTGACACGGGCATTGTTTTTACCGTTTCCGGAATAGTTACCGCTTCGAACCAATTCGGAGCAACCGGCGGGCCCGCAAGCCTGCAGGATGAAACTGCCGGTATTTCCTTATTCGGCAGCGCATTTTCAAATTCTGTTCTTATCGGTGATTCAGTTACAATTACTTCAAAATTAACACACTACAACGGACTGACTCAGTTTAATTACACGGCCTCAAACGGTTCTTCTTTTATTAAACACTCTTCAAACAAATCAGTGATTCCGCTTGTCCTGACTGTTAGTCAGGTGAACGGTCAGCAATGGAACGGGTTTGAAGAATATGAAAGCAGGCTTGTAAGAATTAATAATGTCCAGTTTTCCCAGACCGGTAATTTTGCGGGCGGAACTAATTATAATATTTCAGACGCAACCGGAACAATGCAGCTTCGTGTCGATAATGATGTATCTACAATTATCGGTTCGACGATACCGTCAAACCGACTGGATGTTATTGGCATTCTTGGGCAATATGACAGCAGCAGCCCCTATAGTACGGGATACCAAATCATTCCAAGATCCATCCTTGACCTGATATATGACGGTACGCCACAGATTTTGAGTGATATTTTAGCAGCAGATATTACTACAAGCTCTTTTACGGTTTACTTCCAGACCGCACGAAAAGGGAACAGCATTGTTAAATACGGTAAAACAACCTCACTTGAAATGGATTCGGTAGTTATTAATAATGATACTACGGTTCACGTTGTACCGGTAACCGGGTTACAGCCTTTAACTACCTACTACTATAAAGCCTTTTCGAGAAATCTGGTTGGTGAAAGCCAGAGTTCATTGCTCACCGTTACGACAGCCTCAGATAATCCCGAATCCGGGAAAATTGAAGTATTTTTCAATTATCCGGTGGATACAACGGTTGCAATTCCGGGAAATGCGGCAGAGGGTAATGTTAATTTTCAAACAAAGCTGGTTGAGAAAATTGCAGCAGCAAGATACTCAATTGATTTAGCCGTATACAGTTTTAACGGACTTGATGCCGTAACTGCCGCATTAATAAACGCAAAAAACCGAGGCGTCAAAATAAGGGTAGTTTATGACAGCCGGGCGACACAGGCGTCGATGCAGCAGCTGATAAATGCCGGAATACAAATCAGCAGGCGCGTGAATACAGACGGGATAATGCACAATAAATTTTTCATTTTCGATGCCCGCGATACTGTATCAAACAACGACCTTGTCTGGACCGGATCCTATAATATCACATCTTTGGAATTGAACTGGAAAAATAATGTTGTAACGATCAACGATCACTCATTGGCGTTAGCGTATACTGTCGAATTCGAAGAAATGTGGGGGAGCAATACTGACACGCCTAATCCAGCAAACGCAAAATTTGGTGCTTCTAAGCTCGATAATACTCAGCATATTTTTAATGTCGGCGGAAGGGAAATCGATCTGTATTTCAGCCCTTCTGATTTAACCACATCCAGAATAGTAAATGCTCTGAATACAGCGAATTACGCAATTTATTTTGCTCAGTATGCGTTTACGAGGTCAGAACCCGCAACTGCAATCAAGAACCGGTATAATGCCGGAGTCACTTCTATAAGAGGGATTGTTAACCAGGTTAATGACACAGGCAGTGAATTCCAGTTTCTGTCAACATTCGCGGAAATGTTCGGCAATACTTCAGCAGGAACATTACATCATAAATACGCAATGGTAGATCCGTCGCATCCGGCGAGTATGCCCCTGGTGGTTACCGGATCACACAATTGGTCGACTAACGCCGAAACAAAAAATGACGAAAACACGCTGATCATAAAGGACCTTTATGTCGCAAATAAGTTCTTGCAGGAGTTTAAGAAACGTTACAACGACGTAGGGGGAGTCGGATCTTTTGTCATACCGGTTGTCGAGGTCGACGACTCGGCTCCGGTAAAGGATGAACTTAATATTTATCAGAACTACCCGAATCCTTTTAGTTCAATCACAAC
>CAIMOS010000046.1 GCA_903843135.1 uncultured Ignavibacteriales bacterium
AAAACATATTTGAAAAAATTTCGCTTTTCACTGTCAGTTCGTAAAATAACGGAACGCTGCTGATAAAAATAAATCCGCGGAACAGGAGTTCTTTTAATGTTTTTGAGTAATAAACAATAAGCAGCGCGAATCCCGTGAAAGTGATAATCTGCAGAATTCCGATATTGCCAATCAGATATGGCGGAAGCATTAATAAAAAGTTGACCGGGAAACCGCTTGGGTTAACCTGAGAGCCGTATGGGAAAATTCCCGCTGTCAGGTCACTGAGCCATGTAATCGCAGCATCGGCCCTTGAAACCCGCGTTTCTGCCGGTGCGAAGTATAGGAGCGCCGAATATCCTAAAAATAATGGAACTATCAGGAAGCTGAATTTTGTTTTACTCTTTAGGCTATGGTTTCCGGGAACGTATTTTTCAATTATCGTAATTATTGCCAATTGAAACACCAGGTATGAGAATGGAATCAGCAGATAATGCCCGGAGTAACGTGAACCATACTTTACTAAAAAAATAATGTTAATCAGCAGGAAAAATCCTGTTGAAATAAGATTTATTATTCTATTTTTAGCAATCAATTATCACTACTCACAATGAGATAAAAATGAAATTCAATTTAACACAAATATTATTTCTTTCTGTTCTTATTATAACAGGAATTTCGCGGATCAATTTATCCCAGGAAAACGCACCGGAAGGAGAAGGTAAAAGAATGAGCAATATACACGGAATCGAAGTTAAGGATATGTCCGGAAACAAAGTTAAACTTTCCGGATATGAAGGTAAAACGCTGCTGATCGTTAATGTGGCAAGTAAATGCGGTTATACTAAACAGTACAGCGGGCTCGAAGCAATTTACAGGAAATATAAAGATCAGGGCTTCGAGATACTTGCTTTCCCCTGTAACGATTTCGGCGGGCAGGAACCGGGTACAAATGAAGAGATACAGGAATTCTGTTCTTCGAAATTTGATGTTACTTTTAAGCTCTTTGATAAGATTGAAGTGCTGAAGAACAAAGCTCCTCTTTACGAGCTTCTTACGGATAATCCGGTTACCGGAACAGGTGATATCAGCTGGAACTTTGAAAAATTCCTGATTGATAAAAAAGGAAACATTGTCGCAAGGTTTAAGAGCAAAGTGACGCCTGAATCAGAAGAAATGGTCAGGGCAATCGAGGCAATATTATAATATCAGAAACACATTCTGAATTAACCCGGAATGTGAATCCGAATACCTCCATAATTGGGTCTGCGGATCGCTCAGCAATTCAGGTGAAATTAACAGAATCAAACTAATGAATATGACAGAAGATAAATCAAACAGCGGTATTATTCTCGTAACCGGTGCGACAGGCTATGTAGGCGGGCGGCTCGTTTCGCTTTTACTCAGCGCGGGTCACAGAGTCCGGTGCTTTGTCCGTGATCCCTCCCGTCTTCAGGGCAGATCGTGGCAGAATTCAGTTGAGGTTGCAGCCGGCGATGTGCTTCAGCCGGAAACTCTTCGTCCGTCGATGGCGGGAGTTAAGGTTGCATATTATCTGGTACACAGTATGGGTGCAGGTTCGGATTTTCATAAGAAAGACCTGAGCGCGGCGACTGCATTTGCTGAAGCCGCCCGGGAAGCCGCTGTTGAGCGTATCATTTATCTCGGGGGACTTGTCGGATCATTGGCATTGCTTTCTGAACACCTTCGCTCGCGGTTGCAAACCGGCGACGCCCTGAGAAGTGCGAGCGTTCCGGTCACGGAATTTCGCGCGGGGGTTGTGGTCGGCTCGGGAAGCCTCTCATTCGAGATTATCCGTTATCTTACTGAGCGCCTGCCGGTAATGATCTGCCCGAAGTGGGTCTACACACGAACTCAGCCGATAGGCATTCGTGAACTGCTGGAATATCTGGTTGCCGCGCTGACGGTACCTGAAAGTACCGGAAGGACAATTGAAGTCGGCGGGTCCGAAGTGATTACTTACGGTGAGATGATGATGACCTATGCAAAAGTGCGCGGACTAAAACGGCTTTTGATTCCCGTGCCCCTGCTTACGCCAAGGCTTTCGTCGCTTTGGGTAAACGTAGTCACTCCTATTCCTGCCGCGATAGCCCGCCCTCTGGTTGACGGACTTAAAAATGAAAGCATCGTCAGCAGCGATGATGCTCTGAAGTTATTTCCCGCGATAAAACCGTCGGATTACCGCACATCTGTTGAAAGGGCGCTTGACCGTCTGCAGGCGAGCCACGTTGAAACCACCTGGGCCGACGCATTAGGCACAAGCCAGGGTAACTCTGCGCCGGTTACTCTGACCACTAACGAAGGAATGATCCTGGAGCGCCGCCGGAGAATTGTGGAAGCTTCACCTGAAAATGTTTTCAGGGTGATTACGGGACTCGGGGGTAAACGCGGCTGGCTCTATATGAACTGGGCCTGGGAGATACGGGGATTGTTTGATCATTTAATAGGCGGTGTTGGGTTAAGGCGGGGGCGCCGTGATCCTGATGCCCTTCGCACCGGTGACGCGCTTGATTTCTGGCGCGTTGAGGCGATCGAGCCGGAGAAACTTTTAAGACTGCGGGCAGAGATGAAGGTCCCCGGAAAGGCCTGGCTTCAGTTTCAGGTTGCGCGACAGGATGACGGCCGTGTTCTTATAACTCAGACTGCAATTTTCGCACCGAAGGGTTTGATGGGCTGGACATACTGGTACATACTTTATCCCATTCATCAGCTCATATTCAGCGGAATGGCCGACCGCATTACTCAGCTTGCCGTTTCGCTTGGTGAAAAGAAAAATTGATTTGTGTAAAATCATTAATTTGTTTGCTGCAGGGTTTTCTCATCATCCGGAATACGACTCGTATTTTCGACGATCAGCCTGACTTAAATTTCAGCTCGCGCTTTTAACGCTCAGGAAGTTCCTGTAAAGAGCATCGAATTCGGTTTCGCTTATCTCATTAACGAGCGCGATATCTTTAAGCCAAAACAATTCACTTTCATCGAAATTGTTATCGGCGCAGGCAAGTTTAAAGCCGTCGGCGAGAAATGATTCGGCGATCTTCCTGTCGGAAAATTTCATCGGATCATCTTTTATATACTGGTTGGCCAGAAGATTACGGAGAATCTCCTCATAAAAATCTTTATTGAAATCTAATTTTTTAGCAATATCTCTGATAATTTCCTTTTCCGAATCGAACAGTTTATTATCCTTGCGCGCAAGGATCAATAACCCCTTAAGATAATTGCTCTTATCAATTATTGTGAACATCATACCTCCAAAAAAACCTATATTGAATGACTCTAAATTACATATTTTGGATTAAAACAAAAGAGAAAGAATCCGGTATATGCATTCGGCTAAAAATATAATGATTTTTTTGATATTTGTGTCTTTTCTGTCACACGCTCAGAATAATTTTAATGAGAAGTGGAAAACTGTTTTTGAGAACAGCGGATATTTATCGACCGCAGATTATGAAAAATCTATGTCTTACTTCAAAATGTTTGCTGAAAATTACCCTGAGGTTAAAATGTCCTCATTCGGTAAATCGCCGCAGGGAAGGGACCTCAACTTTCTTATAATTTCGAAAGATAAACTTTTTACGCCGGAGAGCGTTAAGAAGGCGGGAAAACCTGTTGTATTTATCGTTAACGGAATCCATTCCGGTGAGATTGAAGGGAAAGACGCGTGTATGCTTCTGCTCCGTGAGATACTCGTCACCAAAGAAAAAAAGGAACTGATTGAAGATGCAGTACTGATAATTGTTCCGATATTCAGCGTGGACGGACACGAAAGAAAATCCAAATACAGCAGGATAAATCAGAACGGCCCGGAGGAAATGGGATGGAGAACTACCGCGCAGAATCTGAATCTTAACCGCGACTGGATCAAAGCCGACGCGCCGGAAATGCAGGCAATGCTTAAACTTTTTTCTAAATGGCTCCCGGATTTTTTTATTGATACGCATACTACAGACGGAGCTGATTACCAGTATACTGTAACATACGGATTAGATAAATTTCAGAATTTATATTCCGGCCTCGCCGGAATGGTTAAAAAAGATCTTATACCGCATCTAGAAAAGAGAGTGGAGGAACAGGGGTTTCTGATTTCGCCTTATGCCGGATTTAAAGCGGGCCAGCCTGACAGCGGCCTCGTTGACTGGCCGAGTACTCCCCGATTTTCGAACGGATATGCTACTGTCCGGAACAGGATCGGGCTGCTTGTGGAAACCCATATGATGAAACCTTATAAAGAGAGGGTTTTCGGAACAAAGGCGATTTTAGTCGCGGCGCTTGAATATGTTAAACATAATAAAACCGCACTTTTACGGATGAATAACGAAGCTGATTCGGAGACCGTTAGGCGATTCGCAAAGGAGAAAAATTACTTTCCTCTTATTTTTAAGGTTAACAACAACGCTTCGACATACAAATATAAGGGGATCGAAGCGGTAAAAGAAATGAGCAGTATCTCGGGCGCGACGAAAATCGTATATACCGGCAAAACTTATGAAAAAACAATTCCGTATTTCAATGATGTCAGCATAATGGATTCTGTAACAGCTCCCTTCGCTTATATAATACCGCGGGAGTGGAGTATTATAGTTGACAGGCTCGCATTACACGGAGTAAAAATCGATACTGTGGATAAAGAAATCACGTTGGAAGTCCAGCGGTATATATTTAAGAATGTAAAATTCAATTCTGCTCCTTATGAGGGGAGACAGCCTGTTACCTGCCAGTACGATACTTACACTGAGAAGGTAAATGTTAAAAAAGGAAGTTTTATCGTCCGCACCGATCAGCGCACTTTCAAAATAATTTTGATGGCCATGGAACCGAAATCGGGAGACTCATTTTTAAGATGGGGCTTTATGAATCAGATCTTTGAACAGAAAGAATATTTCGAGGATTATGTAATGGAAAGAGTTGCACTCGAAATGCTGGCGGCTGATAAGCAGCTTGAAGAAGAGTTCAATAAACGACTTGCGGAAGATGAGAAATTCCGCAATGATCCCGATGCGCGTCTGAATTTCTTTTACGAGCGTTCACCCTATTCGGATAAGGCAATGAATGTTTATCCGGTGATGAGGGTAATTAAAAATTAAGAATGAAGAATTATAAATTAAATATGTAAAATTTAAGTCTGAATAATTGACTTTACATTTGACTTTAGGGGAAATTCTAAGTACCTTTTAAATAGTGGCTGAAAATTTTACTTAAAAATAGTTCAGCTACACTTAAGGAATGAAATTACAAACGTAGCTATTGCCGCGTTCTTTACCGAAAACTGGCAATTTTCACAACCCAAGAACCTGCAAGGAAGCTGCGTCCAGCAATGGACGCACTTTCTTATGTCTTTGGGTTGGGCATGCCAGTGCCTCGGTAAATGATGTAACGGAAGTTGCGTCCTTTTTTTGTTTAAAGGAGAAAAATATGGTTCGATCTTTACTGTATGTCATTGTGTTGTTTAGGTATGAGATCTTAAAAAACAAATGGGTAAGCAACCTGAGTTCTTTCGTATTGCTTTTCTTATTTACCTTCTTACTATGTGGCTGTGTTGAAACTCCAAATCCACCTCCTCCACCAAAAAAAAATGTTGTCATAAAAAATCTGAACTTAATTATTGAGTCCTCAGAGAGTATGAAGGGGTTTTTGGCTGGAGGCACCGAGTTTCAAGGAACGGCTTCAGATATGGCGGCATTTTTTGATGAATGCGAAAAAAAATCACTGGTCGTAAATGATCAATACTTTAGTACTGACAACACAAATATTATTCCGATAAGTGATGACGCTGGAACCTTTATTCGGCTTATTAAAGATGGAAATGTAGCTACAGGGACGAATACTCCGTTGGATAAATTCTTCAAGGATATAATAAATCTTTGTGATTCTACATCTATTTATGGAATAATATCTGATTTCATATATAGTCCTCAAAATCCCTCCAACCTCTCCCAAATGAGCGCAGAGTTTCAAACAATCTTCAATGTTGCTAAACAAAAGGGTCTTACATTTTCGATTTATCAATACTACTCAAAGTTCAATGGTAAATATTGGGATAAAACCGGAAAAATTCATCATCTCATCAAACAAACAAGACCTTACTATATTTGGTTTATTGGACCTGAAAATCTGATGAGACTTATCAATGATCTTATATTAAATGAGCCACAATTTAGAAATGGAAATCAAATACACCTGGGTTTTAATTACGATAAAGTTAACTGGACAGTGTTTGATGAGTCCACAAAACTTATGGACGGAAGCTTTTTGTTTGAATATGGGAGAATAAATATAATGGGTAGTGACAGCGTGCTTATTCCGATTGGCATCGGTATGTCAAAATTGCCGTATTATTTTGCTGGTAAGCAATATCTTAGTAAAAATCTTAAAATCGCAAGTAAAAATGGGGGGAGAATTATAATCAACAAAATAATGGATAAAATGGACTACGAGGCCAAATTAACTGATTCTGATAAGCAAAAAGCCTTGAACTTAAATGCTCCAGCTATTATTCAGATTAAGGCAGTCCCAGCATCAGAAGAAAGTTATTACATCCTAAGTTTAGAAAAGTCAATGCCAAACTGGTTTTATGATATTTCTAGCGATGATGACACACAAATCGAACAAGCAAATCGTGGTAAAACGTTTGCATTTCAGTATTTAGTTGAAGGCGCGATTAAAGCGCTAGAAGATCCCAATCCTGTATTCAAAATTAATCTTATAGTTAATAAATAGGCAATAATATGAATTTTATGGTTCAATATTACAATTTCTTCCTTCGCCCTCCAGTTTTAAGAGATTGGGTTGAAGTTTATCGCGCAACTCCGGTTTGGTCATTTATGTTAGCCTTGATCTTTTTTCTTTTCTTCTATTATTTCCTAAATACAATATCTGCAAAGTACTACAAGTTAAAACACTGGTGGTATCATGTCACGATAGTTCTAATAGTTACATTCTTTACAGCCTTTTTTATTTCATACTATGGAGTAAAAACTGCTAAACTATTTGAAATAATTGCGTTTTCAGCAGTAAATGGTGCTACGTTTGTTTTTGTGTTTGTTCTTCTGTCATTCTTATTCAAATTTAAATCACCGCACGCGCGTTTCACACCAGTAAAATTATTCTGTAAATAAAAGGAGAAAAAAATGCCACGATTATTTCTTTTCGGGATAGGAGGAACAGGATCTAGGGTCATCAAGTCATTGACTATGCTTCTTGCTTCAGGTATTCAATTAAAAAATGATAATTTAGCTCAACCGGAAGAGTATGAATTGATACCAATAATTATTGACCCGGATACTCAAAATGGAGATATGATTCGCACGATAGAACTATTAAAGGTGTATCAATCTATCCACAACCAACTTGGGCAGCGGAACGAAGGTTTTTTTCAAAATAAAATATCAACATTAAGAAGTTTGCGTCCGCTGACAGAGGATGTAGGTATTCAAAATACATTTAATCTGGATTTCTCTCAAACTCTAGGTATGCCGTTTAAAGAATTTATTTCTTATAACACTATTAATTC
>CAIMOS010000047.1 GCA_903843135.1 uncultured Ignavibacteriales bacterium
CGAGCCCGATCGCGCCGACCACTGTGTCGATTTAGCCCTATCGTTGGTAAGAGTAGGGCTGGTCTCAGGGACAAATGGGAGAAGCTATATAACCAGGTCTCTCGAGATCTTGCGCGACTTAGACACGAGAGGGAGACTTCATCATTCTGATCGACCTAAAATCACAATTATTGAGCAGATTCTGTCATCGGAAGACCAGGTCTCACATCAAGAGTGACTACTGATCTCAGTTGTCTCCCGCCATTTTGTCAAAAACCTTGTCACTACAGGTAGGTGTGCTAAGATGAAGCAACTTTCGTAAGCAGTAGTTCATTCGTGTCATTCAACTTGGGGCTGGTATCACGGGGGGAGATCATCCAACGTGCAACCTTTGTCGAAGGAGAATCAAATGAAGAGAACGGTTTTAAACTCAGCGATATTTGTATTATTGCTTCATCTTGAGGTTTTTTCTCAGAATAATATGCCGAGATACAATATCCGGTGCGAACGTGAAGGCGCCTACTTCGGCGATTTCAAAGTTGAACTTTTTTCGCTGGTGACACCACTACACACTAGAAATTTCGACAGCCTTGTTTCGATAAACTTCTATGACTCAACTGCCTTCCACAGGGTTGTGCCGGCATTTGTTATCCAGGGCGGTGATCCCAACTCAAGGCACGGAGATCCCTCAACCTGGGGGAACGGCGATCCGAGCCAGACAAATGTTCCCGCGGAATTCACGAACATAGTACACGCCCGCGGCATTATCGGCGCAGCGCGGGATGCTAATATCAACAGCGCTAACTCACAATTCTACGTCAACCTGGTTGAGAATAATCATCTGAACGGACAATACACTGCTTATGGAAGAGTGTATGACGGGATGAATATAGTGGACACGATCGAGAATACACCTCTTCTCTCAGGCACTTCAATGCCGCAAAAAAAGATCACGATGTTCGTTACGAAGATTGGATATAGTAACGCAGTACCCGGCATTCCTGGGTTGGTTTCCCCCGCGGATAATTCAACTGATGTATATTCGGCCGTAAATTTTGAGTGGACGAGCATCGCGGGAGCTGTCCTTTACCGCCTGCAGATCGCGAAAGACTCTCTTTTTAATAATCCGGTATACGATAAAAGTGTCGGGAGAAATTCAACTATTCCGCCCGCTTTGGAACAGGGCCGGGTGAAACATTTCTGGCGGGTATCAGCAAACAACGGAGGGAATATCAGTAATTACTCAGCGGTGAGGTCATTTACTACGGGGATTGCCTCTCCCGGATTGATTCATCCCGCGGATAGTGCAGCCGGATTAGGGACCTCACTCACCTTCAACTGGAACCGCGTGGATGGAGCGTCCTCTTACAGATTCCAGCTGGCGACCACACCCGGGTTCTTCGGAGTCGGACTGGTGCAAAATCAAATAATAACCGATACAACAACTGCAAATACAAACTTACTCCCCAACAAGCGGTATTACTGGCGCGTTCGCGGCCTGGCGCCGGCTTATGAAGGACCGGTGTCTGTAACTCGTACATTTGTTACGGGATCCGCTTCAGATGCCGAAGAATTGATGTCCCCGGCAAAAATCTCACTGGAGCAGAACTATCCCAATCCATTCAATCCGTCAACAATGATAAGATTCACTTTGCCCGAAAGAACATTCGCAAAACTCAGAATTATTGATCCTTTGGGGAATCAGGTATCTCTGCTTGCCGAAGGAGAGTTTGAACCGGGCACACAGGAAATTGAATTCAACGGAAACGCGCTTTCTTCCGGAATTTATTTCTATGAACTTATCACGAAAGAATCCAGGCTTATGAAAAAACTGATCTATTTGAAATAGGATTCTGATAAATGGCTTTTCGATCAAAGCCGTAACAACGCCAGAGTGTGTTACGGCGCTTGTATGATCCGTGAATTATTGACTATTAATTTCTTTCCCGGAAGGACGCTTATGTCTAATTATTTTATCCTGCCTCTGCGTGCGCTGATAATCATTTTAACTCTGTTCCCGTTAAATGAGTTATCATCGCAAATTCATTCTGCAATAAACTCAAAAAAACGCCCGGTTGATTATGTCCGGCCCTTTGTCGGCACACAAGGCGAGGGGAATACTTTCCCCGGCGCTTCCGCTCCGTTCGGAATGATTCAATTAAGTCCCGACACAGAAAAGGAATTATGGGAAACCGCGTCAGGCTACGAATATTCTGACAGCAGTATTATCGGCTTCAGTATGACACACCTTAACGGGACGGGGATTCCTGATCTTGGGGACTTTCTTTTTATGCCATCAACCGGAACTCCAAAGCTCACACCGGGCTCCAAGGCATATCCTGACTCAGGCTACCGTCAGCGTTATTCGCACAGTGACGAAGAAGCCTCTGCCGGATATTACCGCGTCCGGTTGACAAACTCCGGCGTGAATGTAGAACTGACTGCGACTGAGCGTGCAGGACTGATGCGCCTTACCTGGCCGGAATCCGACAGCGCATTTATCCTTACGGACCTCAGCCACGTACTGCGCTGGAATGTAGTCTGGTCGAGCATCCGTGTTGAGAGCAATTCTTTAGTCACCGGAATGCACATCGTGAACGGATGGGCAAAGAACCGGCATTTATTCTTTGCAGCAAGATATTCCCGCCCATTCGATGATTTCAGAATTATAAATGACGGCAAACCGGTGATCTACAACGGTTACCGCTTCAGAAGCAGAATGGAATCCGCCGGGAAGAACATCCAGTTTATCGCTAATTACAGCACGAAGCAAAATGAAGTGATACTTGTAAAAATCGGGATATCAGCCGTAAGCGCTGCAAACGCGTTAAAAAACCTGGACGCGGAAATTACAGACTGGGATTTCGAACGAGTCAGAACCGCGACAAGAGAAAAATGGAACAAAGAACTAAGCACTATCGAAGCAGAAGCCCTTTCCACAGAGGGATTAGAGACCTTCTACACTTCTCTGTATCACGCTTTCCTGACGCCGAATATTTATCAGGATGTCACGGGAGAGTACAGGGGCTACGATCAGAACATACACACCGCTAAGCGTTTTACTAATTATGCGATTTTCTCATTGTGGGATACCTATCGTGCGGAACATCCGCTTCTGTCACTAATTCAGCAGAAGCGCGACGCAGATATGATCAATTCAATGCTCGCGCATTATGATGAGAGCGTGGAAAGCCTGCTGCCGGTCTGGTCGTTGCAGGGAAATGAAACGTGGTGTATGATCGGGTACCACGCGGTACCGGTAATAGTTGACGCATACCTGAACGGAGTGAAAGGATTTGATGCGGAGCGGGCATACAAAGCAATTAAAACTACTGCGATGAATCTCAATTACGATAATGTTGCAACCTACGCAAAACTGGGTTGGGTGCCATTCGACAAAGAAAATGAATCAGTCTCAAAGACACTTGAGTACGCGTACGATGATTACTGTATCGCAATGATGGCTAAAGCCCTTGGCAAAACCGCAGAATATGAATACTTTTTAAAAAGATCCGGCCATTACAAAAATCTGTTTGATCCGGGATATAATCTTATGCGCGGAAGAGATTCTCAGGGTAACTGGCGCACTCCCTTTTATCCTCATCTTTACACCGAAGGCGGGGACATCACGGAAGGCACAAGCTGGCAGTACACGTGGTATGTCCCCCACGACGTTCCGGGATTAATCAAACTCTTCGGCGGAAATGATAAGTTCACAGAAAAACTCGATTCACTTTTTATCTCGGAAGCTGACAGTACAAAAGGAGTTGATGATATTGCAGGCAGGATGGGTGAATACTGGCACGGAAATGAACCGAGTCATCACATAATATTTCTTTATGATTATGCCGGTCAGCCCTGGAAGACACAGAAACTTGCGCACGAAGTAAACAACACACAATACGGAAGCAGGCCCAATTCATTATGCGGCAATGACGATTGCGGCCAGATGTCATCCTGGTACATCTTCAACGCTCTTGGATTTTATCCCGTCGCGCCGGGAAGCAACACATACGCAATCGGCAGTCCCGCACTGCGTAAAGCCACCGTCCACTTATCCAACGGAAAAGATATCTTCATCACAGCCGACAATTTATCTTCGGAAAACATTTATATCCAATCCTTGAAAGTAAACGGTAAAACCTGGAACTCCCCATTCCTTCCATACGATTCCATCAAAAACGGCGGAAAGATTACATTTACGATGGGCCCGCAGCCAAACAAAAACTGGGGCACGGACAGATAGGGCAACTCAAATTCTTTAAAATACCAAGCCCCGAATCTTTCGATCACGGGGCTTTTTATTATTTACTCGCCGATGCCTTTTTAGCTTATCATTAAAACCTTTTGACCTCCTGCGTGACAGTTTCTTCAGGGCAATTTTTTATCCCTTAACCTGCGTTTTTGCGCTATTTTTGAGGGGTAAAACTTGAAATTTTCACCTCAGCGCAACGGTTTTGCTACAGGTTTGCTACAGAAAGGGATTTTTGACCTCCTCTGATGATGCAAATTCACCAAACTGAGAATAGGAATCTGTGTAAATTTACGGTTAATTTTCCCTTTCATTTAACACCATTCTCAAATGCCTTTCTCGAAAAAAATAATTCAATGATTCGTCCTAAAAAAAGTAGACACTTTTAAGTTACTGATTTAGTTAATAAATAACTACAAGTAACCCTTTGAGGGCGTAGCCCGAAAGGGGTTACTTGTAGTTGCGCGATGTACCTCATCGGGTGTTCTCATTCCTAAACTCAGATGAGGTCTCTCGGTATTATATATTCGTACACTTTCTGCTGTTACCGCACTTAACAAGCCTTGATCTTCAAACAAATAATCTCCTATAAACTCCTCTTTTATCGTCCGATTCACTCTCTCTGCCAAGGCATTCTCATAAGGATCTCCGTTTTCAGTCATACTTATTCGGACTTCATTGGCTTTCAATAACTGGATATACTCTCTACTGCAATACTGTATACCACGGTCTGAGTGATGTATCAGGCTGTTATTCGTTGTTCGGTTCCTCAGGGCTTCCTTCAGCGCCTCCAGGCATACCTCCGTACTAAGCGAATCGCTCACTGCACTTCCCATTATTTTCCGCGAGTACGCATCCGTTATTATGCTCAAGTAGCAAAATCCTTTTCCCATCCGCACATAGGTAATATCGCTTACCCAGAGTTGTTCTTTTCTTGTGATCGGTAGCCCTTTGATGATATTTGCATATTTCCTCATCCAATGCTTTGAATTTGTTGTCTGTGCATACATCCGCTTCGGTTTTTGTAGCAGCTTCGCATAGCCGAGAATATAGAAGAGTTTATCTCTCCCTACCTTTATACTTTCTTGACGAAATGATTCTTCAAGGAGATGGTGTAACTTCCGTGTTCCAATGTGTGGCATTCGCTTGCGCAATGCTTTAACCATTTCGATCACTCTTTCGGAGACTGCTGCCCGGACGACTCCGGCTTGTTGTTGCTTATAATATCCTTGTCTGCTGTAGCCAAACAGTCCGCAGATTGTCTTGACACTAAGTGGCGTCCCTTGTTGTCGTACTGTTCGGACAGTTTGGCTAAGTATTTTTTTCGGATATCAATTCCCAGTTCCTTCTCCGCAATCTTGATTGCTTTTTGCAGTACCGCCGTTTCTGCTTTCGCGCGCTCGAGTTCTTTCTCCAATCGCCGGATTTCACTCTGCGGTGTCGGTTTTCCTCGCAAACTCATTCCTGTACTCCGTATTTGCCAATCCAATTTACCATGTTTTCTCAACCAGTTCAATACCGTACTTCTTCCTTGGATCCCGTAGTGCCGCTGTGCTTGGCGATATGTGTACTCTCCCTTTTCTACTTCGTTAACTACCATTAGTTTGAACGCTAAACTGTAGTCCTTTTGAGTCCGCTTGGGACCTGGTTCTCGTCCTCGATTTCTCATAGTTTGACTCCGTTTCTGTCAACCTATTTCAGGACGATTCACAATTTCAAAATAAAAAAGGGATCAGCTCTTTTGAACCGATCCCTTATATCAGAACTTCTTTGGCTATTCTCTGTGTGCCTTTACACTTATGACCAGTTAATTGCCAGTCGTAAAATTAAAGGCTGTTGAGAAACTGGATGTTCCAAACGTATTCGTAGCACTAATTCTCCAATAATACTTAGTATTGGCAGCTAAACCTGTTATTTGTTTACTGGTTGCTGTAATTCCACTTCCGTTATAAAAAATTGTACTGAATGTGCTGCTGGTGGAAACTTGCACTGTATAACTACTGGCACCAACGCTAGCAGCCCAGGTTAAAGTTGGAGTTTTACTGACAGCGGTGCTATTATTCGCCGGCGACGTGAGAGTTGGTGCAACCGGAGCAGCTCCGACAGTGGTGAAATTATAAACGGTCGAGTATGTCGATGTACCTTTCGTATTTGTTGCGCTTACTCGCCAATAATACTTAACATTATTATTAAGGCTTGTCAACTGTTTACTTGTGGTGGTTAATCCACTCTGGTTAACAACAAATGAAGAAAAAGAACTACTGGTTGAAACCTGAAGTGTATAAGTTGCAGCGCCAGTACTCGCGTTCCATGTCAATGTAGGGGTAACACCTTCACCGGTAGCATTGTTAACTGGCAAAGATAAAGTAGGTGCTGTAGGCACAGACTGAATTGTAGTAAAATTAAATACAGTTGAATAAGCGGAGGTTCCAAAACTGTTGCTGGCGTTGACTCTCCAGTAATATTTTGTATTATTAGCCAAACCGGTTACCTGCTTGCTAGTGGTAGTTAGACCGCTTGCATTAAAGAATATGGTCGAGAATGTGCTGCTGGTTGACACTTGGATTGAGTAACTTGTGGCTCCCGTAACAGTGCCCCAGGTGAGTGTTGGATTTACTGCAGCATTTGTGCCATTGTTTGAAGGCGTTGTTAAAGTCGGTGCAGCAGGAGCTAAACCTATTGTTGTAAAGTTATAGCTAGTGGAAAAATCCGAAGTATCGACGTTATTATAAGCTTTCACTCTCCAATAATATTTAGTGTTGGTTAATAAACCGGTCAGTTGTTTACTGGCAGTAGTCAAACCTCCTTGATTTAGCATAAACGTAGTAAAAGAGCTGCTTGTCGAGACTTGCAGTATGTATCCTTTAGCATTTTCAAGTGCTGTCCAACTCAATGTAGGTGTTAAACTTTCACCGGTCGCATTATTTGCCGGAGATATCAACACTGGTTTCGTAGGAGCACCAAGTGTTGAAAAACTCCAAACCGAACCATTTGTAGTGAGAGAAGCATCCTTAGCAACTATTTTCCAGTAATAAGTAGTCCCGGCATTAAGAGTAGACGCCTTGTAAGTGGCGGATGTTTGGGCTGTTGCTACTTTGGTCGCAGGTGGATTAGTTGTCGAGAGATAGACATCATATTTCAGTGCATCATTATCCGGATCAGTGCACTTCCAACTTAAAGTCACAGGTGCCGTCATATCTTTCTCTCCGTTAGTTGGGGCTATGATAGTTGGTGCATTTGGTGCCGAATTACCCTCGGGATTAGTACTCGCTGAATCCCCTTCCGCACAACCGAAATAAATCAGCGAAAAGCTGACAAGTAACAGCAGCAGTAAATTTTTCATTTTTGACTCCTATAAGTAATTAAATAAATTAATGAAACTCATTTTCAGCTAACGAATTCAAATTGAATAAGAAAAGAAATATAGTAACTGTATAAATCTACAATTTTTTATAAAATTTCCAAGCCAAATTTTAGTTAAGATATTTCGGTGTTCGGAAAACGACAAAACTTTAATGAAGAACCTCAAATTCGGATATAAACAAACCAGTGATTCTCTAATTAGTGTGTAATATTTGACCTGAAAAAATCGATCATTTCACAAATGTCGAAAATGGAATTCGGAATCGGGAAATTCATTACCAAAAATACAACCCTCAAAAAAATCAAAATTTCACGAAATTTCCATATATTTAAGTGGTGGGTTCAAAATATTGCTGGGCCTTCCTATCGTCTTTTGGAATAGTTATTCTTTCGTGAGAGATATCACGTTTCTTGCGATCTGCAGTATGTATATTGTAAATGTTTTGTTGGTATTCATTATAAAAAAAGTGGAAAAATAAATGAAGTTGTCCTTTGTTTCTCATGCTGGCGCAGTTGCCTATAATAGCATTTATACTGAATCAAATTTGATAAAAGAAAAGTTAAGTGAACTCATCCCGTCTGAGGTCGTTGATTTTTTGTCCCAACACGTTGACATCGAATCAAAAAGTACAAAGATACTTGAAACCTCCAGCCGGTTCAATATCCTCAACATCGAAGATGATCTTCTCACTAATATCGTTGATATAAAGAAGATAAATGATATACGGTATCTCAATAAGTTTTTTCAGGCCGTAAATCAAAAATTACCCTTCGAAGGTATCTTTATCGGGAATGTCGAAACCATCGATGAAAGAAGGAAAAGAATCCTTGGAAACAGGCCAAACCTGTTTGGCCAAATTTACTACGGTCTGGATTTCCTTGTAAAACGCGTATTCCCTAAAACTAAACTGACCCGGAAATTATACTTTATTATTACACGCGGAGAAAACCGTTCAATATCATTACCTGAAACCCTTGGCAGATTAGTCTCTTGTGGATTCCAGATAGTCACGTATTCTGAGATAAACAACCGTGTTTACTTTGTTGCCCGGAAGATCCACTTACCCGAATTAAACGACAGCCCCTCCTACGGACCGTTTTTTAACATGAGGCGTGTTGGCCAGAATGGGAAAATAATCCACGTTTATAAACTCCGGACAATGCACCCTTTTTCCGAGTATTTACAGCAATATATTTATGACAAGAATGCGCTCGACAGCGGAGGGAAGTTTAAGGACGACTTCCGAATCACGAGTTGGGGCAAAGTTTTCCGGAAATTATGGATAGATGAATTACCGATGATCATCAATGTCTTCAAAGGAGATCTGAAAATTGTCGGTGTGCGCCCTCTCAGCCGGCAGTACCTTGATCTCTACACTGAGGAACTGAAAGATAGAAGGTTGAAATTTAAACCGGGCTTAGTCCCTCCATATTATGCTGATATGCCGAAAACGATCGATGAAATTATGGCATCGGAAGAAAGATATCTTGATGCATATGAAAGGTCACCTTTTATCACGGATGTAAGGTATTTCTTCAAGGCCTTTTATAATATATTGATTAAAAAAGCCAGAAGTAAATAATCCTAATCACCCCAAGGAATGAGTTATTTACAAGCCATAACTTAATACAAAACCAAGGCTGCTGACTTTTCCTCTCAGATAATTCGGGGTTCTGGTTGGCTCCTCGTCTGAAGTGACCGTATATTCAAAAAAGATTCTGGATTTCAGATCGTGAATCCATTCATAAGTCGCGTCAAATCCATACCGGTAATCTTTCCTTAACGGTGATTCTAGGAACTGGACAACGCCATACTTCTCAGGTTTGTACGCCCTGGCAATGTCTGCTTCAATTCCTTTCCGCACCCTTTCAAAATATAATTTATACCTCAAACCGCGAAGATGGGAGTAGTTGAACTGTACCCGGAACTGATCCGCGTTCTGGCCAATCCAGTGCCCCAACTGATAACCTAAATGTTTATATGAAGTAAGTTCATTCCTGTTCTCATATACCCAGGGATTAACACGGGTGTACTCTAAATTTAAGTCCAGATTATCCCAGACAAGATTATAACGCTTCCCCCCCACTGTGAACGCGACCCATTGATTATCAGTGCGTCCGTTTAGCAAATCCCGAAAATTAATTACGTCTACATAAAAAGAAGCATAGAAAACAGTATTAGTGGGATATTTGATCTTATAATCAGCGAAAAGCATTCCGTTGCCATCATCTCCCGCTATCCGGCCGGTGTTGTGATCTAATCCCTTGTAATACATTATCGGAATAAGGGTTTCAATTCGAAAGTTAGGGCCATAAACAAAAGCATTACCGACTGAGACATCTAACTGCGGCAACACCGAAAAACTCGCTAAATTTGATACGATATATTTATCTCTAAAAGGAATAAATTCCTCCGAGATTTCGCTGCCGACGTGGCTCCAGTAACCATTTGCTGAATCTTTGATCTGAGAATTTAACCAACCCTGATAATAATAAAATCTAAACCAGGGAACAGGATTGACGTGCAGCCTTACCTGCGCAAATGATGGCGCTTTGTTCGATAGAATTACCTGGCCGAACCTACCCTGCCCCCAAGTCTGATAATCTTTTATCACAGAAAGATATCCCCAGTTCCAGGAAAAAGTAAGACTCCCCTTTATGTCACTGTACTCATAAGTGTTCCCGACCTGATTATTTATAAAAGCACCTGAGAGCGGCGATAATTTCTTCTTTGCATCCACCTGATTGCCGTGCTCTCCAAAATCGACATATTCAAAAGAAGCGCCTAACCAGTCCCCGGCATAACCGTAGAAGTTAATCCCCGGCCAACGGATGGTATTTTGCTCACCGCCGACATACCTGCTGCCATACCCTAACACCGGCCTGACACGAAGCACAAAATTAGAATCAGCATATCCGAACATAAATGTGCGTTCCTGAACACCCATCGAATCAATGTTAAACGGATTCCATTCAAGCCTGCCGCCACGACTGCTCATCCCCAATTCGTTTGCAAATTCAGATACCCAAAAGCGAAATTCATCCTTTTCCAAACTATTTAAGTCACCGGTCCGGGTAAATAATTCTCTCAGGTAACTTGCGGCTTTTCTCCGACTCACCGGCTTCACTTCGGTATTGAAAGTGATTACTCCCCTTGCGTCTAGCCTTTCAAGAAATTCGTGAACAGGATGATCTACCCTGAGGAATACCTCCTGTGCATTCAATTTTGAAGGGGCAAGCAACAGAAGCAACAAAGAAACGATGTAAAAACGGGAAAAAGATGTTTTTATTCTCATTAACGACATAATATAATTTTAGTTATTTTGCGCAATATGATCAAAGAATTACAGAACTCAAACTACAAAGATACGATCCGGGAAGCTTTATTGCTCACAAGTTTTGCCGGATTATTATTCACGAACCAGATATCCAACTACACGCTGAACTCTTATCTCATAAAGGCGGCAGCATTGGTTTTTGCGGCTTTCATCCAGATGTATTACCGTGCGGACAATCAGTTCGTTGACATAATAAAAGCAATCAACAGAAGAAATGCCTTTATAATTCTTGGGATACTGGTTATCTATCCAGTTATCACGATCCTATATTCTGTAAATCCGGTGCAGGGGCTTCTTAAAACTGCTAATATGATTATCTCTGTGATCCCGTTGATAATCTTACTCTACTTTTTACTTAAGACTAATTCGCGATTGAGAAAGGCCATTTTAATAAGCGGAGCAATGATCACCGGTATTGTCTTTTCTTTGATAGTAATATTGTTCTATCCTTTCAACCATTATGACGCTTATGTGTTTGAACCTGGAAGATTAAGCCACGTTATGGTCGGGAGGATATTGGGACTCAGTTTCCTTATTGTTCTCTTCGCTCTTAAGAGCCAACACATAATTTACAAAATACTTTTAGGTTTGATACTCGTACTAGTTGGCTATGCTGGCTACCTAACTGCGCTAAGAGCATCGGTGTTAGGATTAGGATTATCAATTCTAATCTATATAATCTTTAATTTTAGGGTACGTGAGAATCGTCGGACATTGGGGGTTGTTATTGGAATGGTTATTGCGATACTCCTAACAATACTGTTAACGACAGAGTATGTCAGTCCGATGCCAAAGGAGAGGTTTGGGAGCTTTGAAAAATTGAATACGGGAAATGAAGATGGGGCTGTAAAAGCAAGGTATTATCTATACAATCGCGCGATTGATATGATTAAAGAGAATCCGGTGTTGGGTGTGGGATACGGAGGCTTTGCTGAGAAAGAAGGAAATTTTGTCGTATATCCCCATAATCTTGTACTGGAAGTTTACAGTGAAATGGGAATTATTGGAGGAACATTGATTTTGGGGCTCATCATTATCAGCCTGATAAAGGCCTACAAGATAAACCGTAATCTATTTATTTTCTTGGTGTATGCTTTTGTACTGGCAATGTTCTCGAAGGACCTGACGACGAATGGGATGTTGGTGATGGGGGTGGGGGTTATTCTTAGGAAGCAGAGATCAATGAACGGAAATTAGGAAGAAGAGAAAACTGAAAGACAGGAGTAGGATTTTTTTGATGAATTTAGTTTATTTCTCCGGCTGCTTGTTTTTTAGTTCCTCACCAGAAATGGAAGTTACAAATTAATTGTTTTTGAAATTCTCCATCAGGAATTTGGCGACTCTTTCCCCGGATTTACCATCCCATAATTCGGGGATTTCACCCTTTTTAGCATTCCCCTTATTAATCTCTTCAAAGATTTTGAAAACGCTATTGAAATTTGCACCTGCTAGGTAATTGGTTCCAACTTCAACAGTAATGGGACGTTCGGTACTTTCGCGAACAGTGATACAAGGAACACCTAAGTAAGTTGTCTCTTCCTGAATTCCCCCGCTATCGGTTATCACGCAAAAACTATCCTTAATCAGGCTAAGGAAATCAATATAACCGAGTGGTTCAGTTAAAATGAGGTTATGATAATCGGCTATTTTAACGCCGAAACTTTCTAAATTCTTACGAGTTCTTGGATGAATTGGGAAAACCAACTTAAAATCACCGGAATATTTGTTGACTAGTTCCTTCAACCCATCATAAAAATCTTTATCATCAACATTGCTAGGCCTATGAAATGTAAGCAGCAAATATTTACCCTCGATCCCCAATCTCTGCTTGATATTTGTCACTTCAGTTTTGGGTAGAAAATCAATTAGAGAATCGATCATACAATTACCGGTAAAGAAAACTTTCTCCTGTGGTATTCCCTCATTCTTGAGATTTTCCAAGCCGCTGTGCTCTGTGACAAAGAGATAATCAGAGATGCAATCAGTCAATATTCTATTGATCTCCTCCGGCATTTTGCGATCAAAACTTCTTAGCCCAGATTCGATATGTCCCAGTTTAATGTGCAACTTTGACGCAACTAAACCACACGCTATAGTTGAGTTTACATCGCCGGCAACTAAAACAACATTCGGCTGTTCAGCGATACATACTTTCTCAAATTCGATCATAATATTTGCGGTTTGCACTGCATGTGAACCAGATCCAACACCCAAATAGAACTCAGGTTCAGGCATACCCAAGTCCCGGAAAAACACATCCGACATCTTTGAGTCATAATGCTGACCGGTGTGACAGATTTTTACGTTAACGTCAGGATAGTTATTCTTAAATGCTTTATATACCGGTGCGGCTTTCATAAAGTTTGGACGGGCGCCAACGACTAGAATAACAGTCATCTAATTGTTCCCCCTCAGTTTTATAAGTGCAAATTTCGCGCTATTTTTAATATTTTGAGCTATAAGTTCTGTAGTCCAATCAAACCAGTTATCAGTCCATCTCTGAGGATGTAAAGTAATCATCATTTTATCAGGTAGAGTATTTACATTATTAATAATATCTTGAGTGGTCTTAAAATTAAATTTGTATTTTGAGTTGACTTTGTCTCGCACACTATAATTATTCCCATTCCAGCGCCTTCCAGTATCCGTCAGGTAACCAAACTCATTCCAATTGATATCAAGGTAAGGTTCACCAACGATACCTAATGATTTATAGTCGTATTTCTCCCATATAATTTTATTATCATGTTTAGCCGACGGACTACCATGCATACAGATTGTATTTATTGGCACTATTCTTCTTAATTTC
>CAIMOS010000048.1 GCA_903843135.1 uncultured Ignavibacteriales bacterium
CTGTAAAGTTTGTTTTTAATGAATTCAACATACCAGTCGCAGAAATCGTTCCACACATAAGAATATACGAGCTTAATGGAGTTGTTAATTTCAAAACGGTCGAGGCCCTTGTTATATTCGTTTAGCACGCTTGTAAAACGCGAATCAATCCAGTCATCAACAACATCGCGGTGGAGGTTAATCTTTGACTGATCAACTTTAATCGTCTGCGCGTTCATCAGGAGGAAACGGCCTGCATTCCAGATCTTATTCGCGAAATTTCTTCCGAGTTCGCACTTGTCCAGGCTGAAACGGATATCCTGCCCAAGCGGCGCGAGATAAATGATTGTAAAGCGCATAGCGTCGGCACCGTAATCGCGAATAACATCAAGCGGATCCGGTGAGTTGCCAAGTGATTTGCTCATCTTGCGTCCCTGCATATCGCGGATGACGCTGGTAAAGTATACGTCGCGGAACGGGACGTCCTTCATAAAATGCTGGCCGGCCATAATCATACGCGCGACCCAGAAGAAAATAATATCGGGAGCCGTTACTAGCAGATCTGTCGGATAGTAATACTTCTGATCGGTTTCGTTTGTAAATACATCGTGCGCCCAGAGCCAGCTTGATGCCCAGGTATCGAGCACATCTTCGTCCTGATGCCAGTTATCAATGTCCTTCGGAGGGACGGTATCGCAGTAAATATCTTTTGTTGTGTTACTGTACCATACGGGAATACGGTGTCCCCACCACAACTGCCGCGAAATACACCAGTCCTTGATGTTCGACATCCAGTGTTCATAGGTTTTGACCCAGTGCGCCGGATGGAACTTAACTTTTCCGTCGAGCACCGCGTCAAGCGCTGATTTTGTCAGTTCGTCCATCTTCATAAACCACTGCTCGGAGATATACGGCTCAATCGGAACGCCGCCGCGTTCGGAGTAACCGACATTATTCACATAATCTTCCGTTTTAACAAGCAACCCGAATTCTTCCAGGCGTGCAATAACTTTTTTGCGGCACTCATAGCGGTCAAGTCCGCGGAATTCTTCCGGGACGTTGTGGTTTGTTGAAGCATCTTCATTGAAGATGTTTATGAATTCCAGTTTATGGCGCATCGCCATATCATAGTCGTTGAAGTCGTGGGCGGGAGTTACCTTAACCGCGCCTGTACCGAATTCTTTATCAACATATTCATCCGCAAATACCGGAATCAGCCTGCCGGTAAGAGGAAGTTCAACTCTTTTACCGATTAAATGTTTATACCGGCCGTCTTCGGGATTTACCGCAACGCCCGTGTCGCCGAGCATTGTTTCAGGCCGTGTTGTAGCTACAACTAAAAACTCCTTGCCGCCTTCAATCGGGTACTTAATGTGCCAAAGGCTTCCTTTTGTTTCGCGCGGGATAACCTCTTCGTCTGAAATCGCCGATTTCGAAACCGGGCACCAGTTAACCATCCTGTAGCCGCGGTAGATCATTCCTTCTTTATATAGGGCAACGAATGATTCAATTACTTTTTTATAATAATGATCATCCATAGTAAAGCGTTCGCGCGACCAGTCACAGCTTACGCCGAGCTTTTTAAGCTGCCCGATAATAATTCCGCCGTATTTCTCTTTCCACAAATGGCAGTGTTTAAGAAACTCTTCCCGGCCGATCTGGTATTTGTCGATGTTTCTTTTGGCGAGATCGTTAATGACTTTTACTTCAGTGGCGATTGACGCGTGGTCGGTACCGGGGACCCCAGCAGGCGTTATATCCCTGCATCCTCTTCAGGCGGATGTAGATGTCCTGAATTGTATTGTTAAGGATATGTCCCATATGCAGAACGCCGGTAATATTCGGCGGGGGTATTACTATAGTATACGGCTTTTTTGTTTCATCAACCTCCGAATGAAAAACATCATTATCGAGCCAGTATTTATACCATTTATCCTCAACCTGGGAGGGGGAATACGCTTTTGGGATTTCCTGAGTGTTCTGCTGATCCATTTTGCCGAAATTTTATTAAATAAAATGTAAAGATAGCAAAAAAGAGAGGTTTTTAAGAGTAATTAGGGAAGGATAAAAAAGGTTCTTAGCTGCTAAAAAAAGAATATTAAGTTTTTCCGGTTATCTTATCATTCCATAACAGCCGATGTCCTTCAAATACCGTAAGAATATCAACCGAACCTTTTTTGATACGATAAACAATTCTGTTTTTCTATAAATAAATTCCCGGATGTTTTCAAGGGAAAGCCCGGGTACAACCCGCCCTTTTTCAGGATTATCCGCAAGAGTTTCTGCAACCGAGATGATTTTATTAATAAAATCAACCGCAGTTTCCGGATTATCTTGTGAGATATATTTTTGAATTTGATTTAAGCCGGATAATGCCTCCCTGGTCCAGAAAATTTTCATTTCAGTTTCTTGATTCTCTCTTTCCGTAGTTCACCCCGGAGCTCAGAGGTAGAAAGGAGCTCACCGTTTTCAGAATCATTTAATCCCCTTGAAACAGATTCTAGAAAGAGTTTGGTTTGTCTAAGATCATCATACTCGGCAGGGGATACAAGCACCCCGGCAGGTTTTCCGTTTTGTGTTATTATCAACGAATCCCCGCTGTTTTGAATATCTCTAAGATATTTTGCCAGCCCTGCTTTAAATTGTCCAACAGGGATAATGCCGGTTGATACAGAAATGTTTTTCATACTCATTTAATAATGTCTAAATATTGACCCAAATTAAGTACTAAATTCCGACAATTACAAGATTAATTATTTATTATCTCCGTGGCTTTCTCATATACCAGGCCCTGCATATTCACTAATCCCGGATAATTGGACATTTATTTTTTATGATTGCAGAACTTTGAGTTGAAGACGGCAATTAAGCGCCGCAAGATATTTCTTGATTGTCGTAATCGACGGAGAATGCTGTCCCGAAATCAAAGCATTTTCCAGCCTTTTGACAGCGGTGGTTTTGGTTCCCATTCTTTCGGCAACCTGAGCCTGGGTCAAGCCCGCTTTCCCGCGGGCTTTCAGCATATCTCTTAAGAGTGAGAATCCGGGTTCTATTGTATCGCACTCCTTCTTTACCCCGGCTTTATTGATTTCTACTTGATCATTACCAGTTTTCTGGTTTGAATAAATGACTCCGTGTGCATTCTTAGCAAATATATGCCCGTCGGAACAATCTCGCCATATTCATTTTTGCCGTCCCACTGAACTTCATAGTTTCCACCCCGCAAATGCTCCGATAACAAAACTTTTATCTTCTGTCCCGAAATATTAAAAATAACAATTTCCACATATTCTTCTTTCGGCAGCCCGAATCGTACCGAGGTGCTTGGATTAAATGGATTCGGATAGTTTTGGTTCAAATAACAATCTCCCGGTAAAAGATTGTTGGCAAGTTCTCTCACATCGCTAAGTGTTGTGATTTCCGCTTGATTACTGCTGTCTGAGACGGTCTGATTGTTATATGCAAATACAACATATCTGTAACTAATGGAATCCCCCACAGTAGTATCGGTATATACCGTAGCATTCGCCTGAACCGTATCAATATATTTAAATAAGGAATCTGTTCTTGAAGCGTTTAGTTTTTTCCGCAGAATAACAAATCCAAGTTCATTGTCCGAATTGTCATTCCAGTTCAGTTTAACTTTTCCGTACTCAATGTTTACCGCGGTCAGATTGCTCGGGGCGTTGATTGGCCTGGCTATTGTTTTGAATTTCCACGCCAGAGACCACTGTCCCCATCCTGCTTCATTAGAGCCGCGGACCCGCCAATAAAAATTGGTGA
>CAIMOS010000049.1 GCA_903843135.1 uncultured Ignavibacteriales bacterium
GTGAAACATTGTTTCTGCTTTGCGGAACTTTGCGCCTTCTTAGCGGACCTCTGCGGAACTTCTCGGGATATAGATATATTACAGAGGAACAGTAACCCCGAACATATACGGCCCGAAAGACACCTGCGAACCGGAATCACTCTTATGAAGAAGAGGGATGCAGTAACCAATCGCGCTTCCCACTATTGCCCCGGTTAAAATATCTGTCGGGAAATGCTTCCCCGCGCTGTATCTCAGATAACTGGTCGCGGCAGCCAAAAGCAAAGCCCCCGCCCTTACACTCCCCTTATACTCCGAATCCGGGTTATATGCGGCAAAAGTTTCAGAAACAAACATTGCAGATGCAAACGAAATCGAGGCGTGCCCGGAAAAAAATGACTTTCTCGTATCCTCGTTCATTTTCAGATCTTCAGGAGCATCTACATTATACGCATATGGCCTGATCCGCCGAACCGATCCCTTAACTATATGAGTAAATGAATATGTAAACATCATCACCTCTGCCAGCATAAAAGTATATTCCGCGGCATCCTTCCTTACCGCCGGAGACAAATACAAAAGCAGAGGCGTTGCGGCTGTAACTGATAAAAGAATATCACTGGCGGTAATTGATCCGGACGAATAATTGAATGATGCTGACCGGTCAAACCAGTTTACATCGTTACGGTTAAGATTATATATTTCATTTTTTGTAAGCGGCTGGACCTTACTGTCCATCACAAAAGCAAGCAGCGAGAGGCTCACACCTGAACTTAGCAGGATTGTCTCATCACCCCGGGAAATATCATAAGGCTTCTGCGCGAAACCGGCGGAGTGAAACCCAAAAACTAAAAGGACTGATATTCTTAAAAAATTTATCATACTGAAATCGCAAAATTATTAAAACCAAGATACAACTCCTGACATAAAAATTACACCGCCCTTCTCCCCTGTTTTCCCTCTCAGAACCAGAATTACGACTGATTTTTGCCCCCCGATAAAACTTTTTTCATACCATAAATCCTCAAATTCCCTTAACTTCTCCTTTCATTAATTCATAATTTTTAATTATTAATTTTTAATTTTTATGTCAATTTATCCCGCAAAAAGGCTCAGAAGACTCCGCAATAACCCCATAATCCGTGATATGGTAAGGGAAACAGCCCTTTCCCCGAAAGATTTTATTTACCCGTTATTTGTCATCCCCGGCAAGAATATTAAAAACCCCATTAAATCAATGCCCGGCAATTACCAGATGTCGATCGACGTGCTTGTTGAAGAATGCAAAGAAGTCGCCTCGCTCGGCATACCGGCTGTTATACTTTTCGGAATTCCTGATCACAAGGATGAAGTCGGCTCGGGCGCCTACGATCCGGACGGGATTATTCAGCAGGCGGTAAGGGCAATTAAGAAGGAAGTTAAAAACCTTGCTGTTATAACCGACGTCTGTATGTGCGAATACACTTCGCACGGCCACTGCGGTGTGCTTGACGGCGAACATATCCTAAATGATGAAACTGTTGAACTGCTTGTTAAGGAAGCTGTCTCACACGCACGGGCAGGCGCGGATATTATCGCTCCTTCAGATATGATGGACGGACGCGTAATCGCAATCCGCAAAGGGCTGGACGCAAACGGTTTCCACAACATTCCGATAATGAGTTATGCGGCGAAATATGCGTCAGGTTATTACGGCCCGTTCAGGGATGCTGCCGAATCAACTCCCGCCTTTGGCGACAGAAGGTCGCACCAGATGGATATTGCAAATGCAAATGAAGCTATGCGCGAAGTTGAAGCCGACATCGAAGAAGGCGCGGATATGGTAATGGTAAAACCCGCGGGACCGTACCTCGATATCATTTACCGTGTTAAACAGAAATTCGGATTGCCGACAGCGGCTTACCAGGTAAGCGGCGAGTTCTCAATGATCAAAGCGGCAGGCGCAAACGGATGGATTGACGAACCGCGCGTGATGATGGAAAGCCTTATGGCAATCAAACGCGCCGGCGCGGATATGATCCTGACATATTTCGCCAAAGACGCCGCCAAATTATTAAAATAAACATCCCCGCCGTAGTGCAGGTCGCGACCTGCACTACGCTTTTATTTTATTAATTTCTATTGATTTTTATTCCGTCTTTAGATTAACTCCAATAAGCTTCATAACCAGCACCGCCCTGTGTTCGGCGTATACTTTCCGCATTTCTTCTTTAACCACTTCAAATATCAGGTCGTAATCTCCGAATATATGAGTGCTTGTATAATTCGTCTCGATTACAAGTCCGGTGTGCTTTTTCAGGTTTTGAATGAATCCGAGTATGATCTCTTTGTAATTTTCTTTCAGAGGATATAAACTAATTTCTACTGTTGCTACCATCTTATAAATTATGAATGAAGAATTAATAATTACACGAAATATATCAATTAGCTGGAAAAAATCATTTTAAATATTATTTTAATCACACTAATAATTGTATAAAGGCAACCTGTGTTCCGCCCAAAAGGACGAAAAAAAATATTCCCGCGTCACGGATCGGGATTTGACATTGAAGCTGTTCGTATCCTCAAGGCAAGAGCCAAAAAAGAAGGCCGCCCCATAAGCGAAATCCTTGAAGACGCGAAGATTAAAAACACGGAGATGAACGAAGCCGAACAAAAACCAAAAAATAAAAAAGCGGCTGATAATTCCTCCTCCAAATCCTTTGGCATCACGCGGGATGAGATGAGAAAATTGCTGAAGGAGCAGGAATAATTGATAATTTAAATTTGACCTTTCAAACCTGCTATCCGTATAAAATAATCCAAAACAATAGAACAAACTGCGGGGCGCTCTATATAATCCGTGTTCCTCTCCATTCAGAAACCATTTACGCTTCCTAGTATATAATTAAAATATTTTTGCTATTTTAATTGTGTTTCATTTTACTTGTTGTGAAAACACTTCGCTCGGGAAATGACAGGTTTAATTTGGATTAATAATGGCAAAGAAAAAAGATAAAAACACCCAGGACAAACCAACCGGAAACCAACCTCCCGGCAATTTTGAGGCCGCACTCTGGAAATCCGCAGACAAACTAAGAAAAAATATTGACGCCGCTGAATATAAGCACGTCGTTCTCGGATTGATCTTCCTTAAATACATTTCTGATGCATTCGAAGACATTTACGAAAAACTGAAAAGCGGCAAGGGCGAATATGCAGGGGCCGATCCCGAGGACAAAGACGAATACAAAGCGGAAAATGTTTTTTTCGTTCCTGAAATCGCAAGGTGGCATTACCTCCAATCCAAAGCAAAGCTTCCTTCCATAGGAAAAGAAGTTGATAACGCGATGGACGCCATTGAAAAAGACAACCCCTCCCTTAAAGATGTGCTGCCTAAAGTATTTGCCCGCGGCAATCTCGATCCCGCCAGCCTTGGCGGACTCATAGACCTCATAGCGAACATTGCGCTTGGCGACGCGAAAGCGCGCAGCGCCGACCTTCTCGGCCACGTGTTTGAATATTTCCTCGGTGAATTTGCTCTCGCGGAAGGAAAGAAAGGCGGACAGTTCTATACACCTCGCTGCGTTGTTGAACTCCTTGTAGAAATGCTTGAGCCTTACAAGGGGCGCGTCTTCGATCCCTGCTGCGGCTCCGGCGGTATGTTCGTTCAGTCGGAAAAATTCGTGGCGGAACATCAGGGCAAGATCAACGATATTTCTATATACGGGCAGGAGAGTAACCAGACCACCTGGCGGCTTGCGAAAATGAATCTCGCTATTCGCGGCATTGACAGTTCGCAGCTCCGGTGGAACAATGAAGGCTCATTCCTGAATGACGCGCACAAAGACCTGAAAGCTGATTTCGTGATTGCTAATCCTCCGTTTAATGACAGCGACTGGTCGGGCGATCTGCTGCGTAAAGACGGCAGATGGAAATTCGGCATACCTCCCGCCGGCAACGCGAACTATGCCTGGATTCAACACTTCCTTTATCACCTAAGCCCGAGCGGCACCGCCGGATTTGTACTTGCAAAAGGCTCACTCACTTCAAAAAGTTCCGGCGAAGGCGATATCCGCAAGTCGCTGATCGAGGCACGGATTGTTGATTGTATTGTAAATCTTCCTGCAAAGCTGTTTTTAAATACTCAGATACCCGCCTGCCTCTGGTTCCTTTCCCGCAATAAAGCGAGCGGTAAAAACCGGAGCAGAATAGATGAAATCCTTTTCATCGATGCACGCAATGAAGGGCATCTGATTAACCGCAGAACGAAGGTTCTTTCTTCTGACGACATTAAGAAAATCGCGGAAACCTACCGCAAGTGGCGCGCCCCGTCAACCGGGAAAGGGAAATATGAAGATATAAAGGGCTATTGCAACTCTGCGGCTATTGAGCGCGTCAGAGAACTTGATTATGTGCTGACTCCCGGCAGGTATGTCGGGCTGCCGGACGAGGAGGATGACTTTGACTTTAAGGAACGGTTTACCGCTTTGAAAGCGGAGTTTGAGGAGCAGTTGAAGGAAGAAGCGCGGCTGAACAAACTTATAATCGAGAACCTGAAGAAGGTAAAAA
>CAIMOS010000050.1 GCA_903843135.1 uncultured Ignavibacteriales bacterium
ATGAATCAGCTCGAGTGCGAGGATTTATGGGTGTTGGTGAGGGAAAATTATGTTACAAATATATTAATTTAAAATTTTCGGTAAAAATAGGTTGATTATTTCGACAATCGCCTCTTTTTCTTACCATCTCTATATTCCCCTGTTTTCTCTCCGACTAATCCGGTGTATGCCGGTTGAAATTTACTATACTCAAAATTGCCTGCCTTAATACGTTTCACTTTCCCGCGGGGGATAAAATTAATTTTTAGTTCAGTCCCCAATGCTTCGGAAATTTGGAGAAGCTTTGCGAGAGTGATGTTCTCCCTGCCGCTAAGTAATTTTGTTATATACGCATTGGAACATCCCATCATTTTGGCAAGGCCGTCGCGCGTTATTTCCGAAGCTTCCATTAATGCGCAAATTTCTTCGGTCACGCTAAGTTTCAAACCTTCCAATTTAAATTCTCTGTCTTCCCTGTACTTTTCAATCCGGGAATCCAGCCACAACTGTTTCTTCATATTGTCATTCCTGATTTGCGGTAATTAGTTTATAAATTTCATTAGCTCTCTCAAGTTCGATTGAAGGAAGTTTATCCTGCTTCTTGGTAAACCCGTGTGTGATCACAATCGAGATTCTCGGAGCGTCAGGAACAAAAAAACACAACAATCTGGCCTGAAATGACTTAAAGGCGAAAAAGGGCTTCTTTTCAAGCCTGAACTTTTCAGTATTTTTAATTTGTCCTGCGTCTCCAAAGAACTTAAGTAATCTGATAACTTTTTTATTATCAGATGGATTTAAGGAGTCCAAAAATTCTAAGGCAGGGCTGATGCCGTTTCTCCTCTTGAACACATAAATATCGGCGGAAGCGCCGGAATAAATTAATTCAGTCAACCGGTTCAAATTTAACCTATAAGTTAATTATTTCCAAGCACTTATTACCCTCTTATTGCAACTCCAAGACCATCCCCGATTGGGAGGATCCCCGAGGAAAGCCCTTTATAACTAAGAAAATAGAGGTTGAAATCTTTTATAAACTGTGCGGATCTCTTAAACTTTTCCGGAACTTCATCCGAAGCAGCATAACCGTGCCAGAGCAGATTGTCAATGATCATCATTCCTCCGTCATTCATCCGGGGGACTGAAAGATCAAATAGATTTTTATAATCTTCTTTGTCTGCGTCCAGGAAGATCAAATCATAATTCTTTTGATGGGTTTTAAGCAGATCTAAAGCGTCCCCTTCGATGAGATTTATTTTCTGTTCCAGCCCGGAACGTCTGAAATTGGCGCGGGCAAGTTTTATATTCGGGCTACTTTTTTCTATGGTATCGATTGAGGTACCGTCTTCGAGCAGAGCGGCTATTCTTATTGTTGAATAACCGATGGCGGTCCCGATTTCCAGGACCGCCTTTGGCTTTTTGATTTTTACTAATAACTCAAGAAATGCCGACGCGTGCTTATCAAGTATTGGAATTCCTTTTTCCGCGGCAAATTCTTCCATTTCAGCGATGAGCCCGGCGGACGGAACAAGTAAAGAGTCTAAGTAATTTTGCTGTTCCTCTTTAAGAATTTCACTCATACTAAATGAATTCTATCCCGCGAATGCCCTCAGGAACGGAACCGCCTGCGACAGATAATGCCAGACAATGCTCCATCCGAGCCACAACCCAAGAACCAGTCCGATATATTTACCCGACTGCTCCGACTTTGAAAATTTTGCATAACCGATTGCCAGTACCGCATACGCCCAGATTGAAAACGGGTCAACTTTGCCCGCAAGCACTTTCCCTATTGAACCGTCCGCGAAATCGACAAAAGCGGCCAGGGAAACTGACTGCACGGCTTTCCCCATCAGAATCGATAACATTGTACTTACAATTATGGTCAGAAGTGAAATATATGCCACAAGTCCGTTAGCAACAAGCGTTTGCTTAAAATTTATTGCGCTCTTAAACATAACTTTCATAAAACCGAGGTGAATACCGGCTACTATGAAGAACATTAAAAAGCCGAAGATTAAAATTGTGATTGACTGGAAAAGAATTCCCATCGGAGATCCTATCATCTCAAGCCTTTTTTCCGCCTGGGCAAGCTGCTCATCCGCCTGCATCTGGCTGAGCTGTCCGTTCTTTACCATCTCCTGCAGGTTCTTTTCTGTTTTTTCGTATGCCTTCTCTTTAACGTCCGACCTTATAACGGGATTGTTAAGGATTATGGCGGAAGAAGCAATTATCGTAAGAAGCAAAAGGACAAGCGGAAGAAGCCAATCCATTGTTTTAGCGGGCTCCGATGTCATTTTTGTAAAAGTAACTCCGGGCTCTGTAAAAATACCCGTAAACTTATCGGTGTGGCTCAGAACTTCAGGTTCTTCTTCCGGATTTTCGGTATTGTTTTCATACTCACTCATTGGCAACTCCTGGTTTAATTAAAAATTAAAAATGAAGAATTAAAGTTAATTAGTTAAATTAACAATTATTATAAAATTAGGAACTATTCGATGAATCGGCCCTCCGGCGGCAAAGGGAACCATTTAATATATTTTATAATTTCAGCGCTCCTGATCTCCGCACTCTTTTCCTTCAATGCCTGCCGCAAAGAGAGGCCGGAAAATGAAATTGAATTCTGGACCCTTCAGCTCAGCCCCGTTTTTGACGATTATCTCCGTTCATTAATCTCAGACTATGAAAATCAGAATCCGGGAGTGAAGATCAAATGGGTCGATATCCCGTACGATGCTGCTATTCAGAAACTCCTTGCTTCTTTGTCCGCAGGTTCATCGCCTGATGTGATAAATCTTTCCGCGGATTTCCTTTCCAAGTTTAATAAGATGGAGATATTTCACGATATCGCTTCCGATTACCCCGGTGATACGTTAAGGCGGATTTATCTCCCAAATGCGCTTGATGACTGCACTTATAGCGGCAAAGTAATCGCGCTCCCCTGGTATCTAAGCACGTATGCGCTTATATATAACAAAGAGCTAATGAGAAGCGCGGGACTTGAAGACAGCATACCGCACACTTTTTCAGAGTTCACCCATACCATAAAATTGTATAAACAGCGGACAGGTAAATTCGCCACCTTCTGGAATATCGGGAAGGACAGCTATCTCCCGATGATGCTTGAATCTGAGGGTGTTAAAATGACTGATGATAGTTTTTCAAAAGCGCTGTTCAATTCCGAGGAATCAGTCAGGTTTGTCAGTGAGTGGATTGATTTGTATAAGCAGGGTTATCTTCCGGGTGAATCGATAGTAAAATCCGGCGCTTCGATTATCGAACCCTATCAGTCGGGACAGGCCGCAATGGTTTTTACCGGGCCGGTTTTCCTGCGCCGCGTAAAAGACAATGCGCCGGCAGTTTACGCGAATACAGAAGTCGCGCCTCCAATAGTCGGTAAAACCGGTAAACACGAACTTGCGGTGATGTCTGTTTCAGTAATGCAAAGCGCTAAGCAAAAAAAAGCCGCGGTTGATTTTGCACTCTTCCTGACAAACGCTGAGAACCAGTTGAGATTCTGCAAACTGGCTACGATTTATCCTTCGGTCAGAAAAGCGCTAGATGATGAATATTTTACAAAATCCGGCGATGATCCGATGGAAAAGGCCCGCGTCCTCGGCGCAAAAATGATATACGATGCCGCTCGCCTCCGCACTTATCTGCGTCACCCCAAATTTGATCGCTTGAGAGATATTTTTGACGAAGCAATTCAGTCGGCTTGCCTTGGAAATTCATCCACAAAAGAAGCGCTTGACAAGGCCGCCGCGGAGTGGGATATTTTACTCAATCAAAAACACCATTGAATTGCAAGGAATACGGTTTGTCTTGTCACGGCGCATTATTCGGCATTGCGTCTTATACCTTTTTGAAATTTCGCACTTTTTTTGTATCTTTAATGTAGATACATAGAAAGTTAATTTTATGCAGACAAAAGTTCAAAAATGGGGCAATAGCCTTGCCCTACGGATCCCTAAAGCATTTGCTCTTGAGAGTGAATTGCAGCACGATTCGACTGTTGACATCTCAATGGTAAAGGGTAAAATTGTCGTTACCCCTGTTGAATCCCCGGAATTTTCTCTTGAATTGCTGCTTTCGGGCATCAATAAAAACAATATTCATTCCGAGACTGATACCGGCGACGCAACCGGGAAAGAAATCTGGTAATTATATGGCATATATTCCGGATAGCGGCGACATCATCTGGATTATGTTCAATCCGCAGGCAGGACACGAGCAGGCCGGCCACAGACCGGCGCTGATATTATCTCCAAAAGCATATAATCAAAAAGTGGGATTGGCAATACTCTGCCCAATTACAAGTCAGGTCAAAGGCTATCCTTTCGAGGTGCTAATTCCGGAGGAATTAGAGGTAAGCGGCGCTGTTTTATCCGACCAGGTAAAAAATCTGGATTGGAAAGCGAGAAAAGCACAATTTCTTTGCAAATTGCCGGTTCCAAAATTTAATGAGGTTGTACGGAAACTGAATACCTTGATTTCTGAGAAATAATAATATCCGGTTTTCTTCTTCACTCCACCTGATCCGATAAGAAATAATTTTATTAAAATGCGGCAACAGATCACGATCCGCCGCTGCAAAATTCAAGACTGTTGGAGAAGTACTTCTTGTCAAAGTTAGTACTTTCCCCTTGTCTCTTTTTGCATTCCTTTAATATACCCTATTCCTGAAATACCTATACTAATTGACAGAGCTTTAGGGACGGGCTACCCGTGTCCCCGAAAATTTAAATTCCGCCGTAGTGAATTGCGTTGAACAGAAGTTTAAAAGTCCCGAAAGTCTGATGCCGGTTCTGAGGTTTAAAACCGAACAAAATTACGTGTCCGTTTTTTTGTTTTATGTCAACAAGCGGGGAAGTTCTGTATAAATATTCTTCTCCGATGAGGAACCCTGATTTTAGAATATTTTTATCAGGGTAACGGACAATCACATCTCGGTCATACTGGCCGAACGGCGGAGATGTCGTGAAACTGATTGATGACTGCTGGTACCCGATGAATTCATTTTCCATTCCGTAGGCAATCGGTTTTGTATTATCCGTTTTCATCGCAAGCAGTGAGCCCGGACAGTAATGATCATCGCTTTTAACATTTTTCAGGACATTCGATACCTTCAGCCCAAGATCTTCTATAGCAAAGTTACAGGCGCTACCGATTGCAATTACAAATCCGCCGTCCTCTTCAACAAATTTTTTGAGTTTATCAACGCCTTCTTTTTCAATGCCGCCCGAATATTCCGGCGGTTTGGGACGGTTGAATCTCTCATTTTCACCGGAATACTTTCCTGTTTTAATCAGATCGCCGCTCATATCCGGTATGATGATCACATCAAATTTATCTTTTAATTTTTTCTCCTTAAAATCTTTGTTATAAACGCTCACATACTCGAAATTATAATTTTCAAGCGCCAACCTGGTCCAACCTTCATCCATATTACTGGTAAAAGGTTTATAAAGCCCGACTCTCACTTTATTAAGCTTCTTGAGATCGGTTTTCTGAATTTCATCCGTCACGGCTCCGGTGAGATGAAGCTCCTTCGCGAAATCATTTACTTTTCCCGCGTTTGAGTTCTCTGCCACAACGCTTCCCGGGCGGAATGTCTTTCCTCCGCTGACGGTTTCTTTGTTCAGCCAGAAACAATCAACGCCTGATTTCTGCAGTTTGTTGATCAGCGCAGAGTTTGCATTCGGCCCAGCATTAAATACAATGTACTTACCCGTTTTGTTCTCAACCGCGCCTGCCGGATAATTTGGATCATTCAATAACCTGAAATCGCCCTGATATTTTTTATCGATCGTATAATGTTTAATTCCCATAAGATACGGCAATGTCCAGCCGGCAACATCATAAGGGCGGATAGGTGTTTCACTCCGGGATTTCCGGAGGTCCGGGTAGGATTGTTCTTCCATTAAGTCTTTTACATATTTACCGTTCGGCTGATTAAGATAGATGACATAGCTGTCAGCAGGATAAATTGTATTGCCAATTGTAAATTCTTTATCAGCATAGTGCACCTCTACCGCGCCCATCTGCATCATTTCAATCATCTTCGCGGTTGTTACCGGATCGTTCTGCCCCCCGGGAATGATATACATATAAGGATTTCCGGCTTCACCGGCTTCGATCGCAGCCTTCGCGACATCGTAATATCCCTTCAGGATTTCTTCCTTATACTGCGCCGCAGTGGTCAGAAGACTGTTTGTAAGCGCAAGTTCATAATCCACAATATCCCTCAATCTCCACCATCCTCCGCGCCAGGGATTCGGGTAATTTGTACGCAAATCATAAGTGGCGAGTTCGGTTGTGGCCTTAACTTCATTAGGGTCGAGATAAACGGGGCTGGCAATATTGCAGCTTGCCATCTCTGAGAGCAGGGCAATCTGATTGTGCCATAAACCGCAGTCGCTCGCCGGCCCTTCCCACCATCCTTCAAAATATGCGTGGTCTATTATGCCTGTCATATTTTTCTTTTCAAGATGCAGCGTTGTAAGCCCGCCGATAACTTTCTGCCAGCGCCATAACAGCGGATGGACATTTGGGTTTATCGGATCTTTGTACGGCACTACGAACAGGCGTGCGCCGGTACTCCCCATCTGATGTTCATCCAGCCAAATCTGCGGCATATAATCGTGAAATGCAATTTTGATTACGTTCCTTGTTTCAGCAAGATTGAACATAAACCAGTCCCGGTTGTTATCGTGCCCGGCGTAGTGGTGATAAAGGTAAGGCATACCCGTACCGTCGTATTCCGTACCGAGGTATTTATTGTACCAGTCAACTACCATTGTTGTGCCGTCGGGATTGATCGAAGGCATCAATAAAAATATCACATCATTCATAGCATCCAGCACAGCTTTTTCGGAATTACCTGTTATCATATCATAAGCAAGTTCCATCGACATTTGCGCGGATGCTATCTCGGTTGAGTGAATATTGCAGGTGACAAGCACTACGGCTTTCCCTTCCTTCGACAGAGCAGAGGCGACTGAGTCGTCGATCTTCCTGGGGTCACTAAGCCGTTTAACTATTCCCAGATACTTATCAAGATTCCGGAGATTTTCGGGTGAACTGATGAATGCCATAAACATATCACGGTTAAGCGTGGATTTTCCGATCTCTTTGTAAAACATTTTATCCGAGTTCCCGGACAAATGTTTGAAGTACTTCTGGATGATCTCATACGAGGCGATTTTGTAATCGGCCCCGACCTTATAACCGAGAAATTCTTCGGGGGACATGAAGTTCTGAGATAAGATGACTGACGAAAGAAAAGTTAACAGAAGTAGCAAACGGATCATAACAAGCTCCGGGATTAATCGATAAAATAAAGATGGGGAAATCTACAAAAGAAAGGGCGAGAATTAAAAATTAAAAATGAAGAATTAAAAATTATGAATTCCTGATTAAGGGATTAATGTTAATGAAGTTGTCCTGGGGGAATGATTGTACTCTGCGACAGCCTCAAATAACTCTGAGGTTTCTTTGTATCAGCACGTCGCGGACATTACGCCTTCCGTCTATTACGGCGTGGATATAAACAATACCTTTAACTATTTGATATATTATCCGGTATGGATTATTCTGCAGTTCAAGATACTTTTCGGAAGAAGTGTACTTGATTTCACGAATCGCGTGTCCCCGTTCCGGAAGATCAGACAGACTAAGGCAACTTTCTTCCAGCGATATTAAAAGTTTTTCGGCTGATTCAAAGTTATCATTAATGGCTACATACCTGAATATTTCTTTCAGGTCCTTTGTTGCAAGAGGGTCAAATTCAACGGCGAATTTCATTCGCTTCCAATTCTTTCAGATATTTCCTCAGATCAGCAAATGTTTCTTTTATTCCTTTGGCATCCTTGCTGCGGTATTTAGTCATCGAAAGCAGTTGCAGCATCGCGATGGTTTCCTGGGTGCGCTCATATTCTTTTATGTCCTGGACCACAACTTTTGCTTCGCCGTTCTGAGTAATGATGTATGTATCATTATTCTCGTTGATCTTATGGATCATTTCAGCCGCGTTGGCTTTCAGGTAGCTTATCGATTTGATGTTTTCGCTGAGTTTCATAATCCGGTCTTTTTTTAGACTAAATTTAGTCTTTATATTTTAAAAATCAAATCAATTTTCGATGGGTGCGAGAACCCGAACAGGGCGAATTTAATTTTTGTTAAGATTTTTCTGACCGAGGGATTTCCCTTTCAGGTCAAACTCCTCTGAACTTACAGGTTCGTCATCTTTGAATTGTTCAATAAACCAGAGAGTGCCGTCTTCCCGGAAAATTCTGGTTTCGCCGGTTCGCTTGTTGCTTACAAAATTCTGAGTGGTCCATAATTTGCCGGTGGGATAATAAGAACTCGTAATACCCTCTTTCAGTCCGCGTTTGTAGTTTATTTTACTTTTAACAATATTCTTCGGGTAGAACGAGGCGCTTAGACCTTCCCTCCTGCCGTAATCATAATTTACGGTTTCGAGTGTATCGCCGCTTTCATCAAGTTCAAAAGCGCGGCCGTGCATTTTGCCGTCGAAGTAATTCCATATTCCTTTCAGTTTCCCGCCCGGGTAAAAATATTTCAATTCTCCCTGCTGAAGGTTTCTCGCGTAAGTAGCAATTACTTCGGGTGTACCGTTGTCATAGAAACTTGAAGCCTCACCTTCCTGTGAACCGTTAACATAGGAAGATCGCGTTTTTACTTTTCCGTTTTCGTGATAGGAAATATAATCACCGCTAATGCCGCCGTTCTCATACCGGATAACTTCACGAAGCATACCCGACTGATAATAACTCCTGAATGTTCCGTCGAGTTTGTCGTCCTTCATTGTATAAATTTCTTTAAGCACTCCCGCCTCGCTGTAAGTCGCGCATTCACCGTTTATTTTTCCGTGTGTGTAAGTGAGGCTTTCACTTAATACCCCCTGCGGACTGTATCTCAGACATTTACCGTGCAGTTTACCACCGTAATAATTGCAAACCTCCTTCAGAACGCCGTTTGGGTACATACTCCGCCTCTCACCGTCCTGTGCGTATAAGAAAAGTGACGAGAGAAGGACAAATACTGCAGCAAATCTTATGGTGCTATTTATCATATCCGCTTGTCCTGACCATCCGGCCTGATTCATTAAAAATTTTCTGTGTTTTCACTTCACCGTTCACATAATACTCTTCCCTGTGCAGGGTCCCGTTCTTAAAGTAATCGCGCAGGAAGCCCTCGAGCATACCATAATGATACTGCGCTGTCTGCTTAATATAGCCGGTCCGGTAATAGGCTGTCCTCTGGCCGGTTATAACATCATCATAATAATTTTCAGTGTATTCAAGCAGGCCGTTATCGTAGTATTTCTTTTTTTCACCGTTCAGCCGTCCCTTTTTAACGTGGCTGCTTGCGGTAATATTTCCAAGCGTATCATATTGAAATATTATACCTTCAAGAGTATCGCGCTGGTAATAATTCTGGCGGGAGACAATTCCGTTTTCATAATAGATCCTTTCGGTCCCGTGTTTCACTCCGTCCTTATAGTCCGATTCCGAGAGCAGAATTCCGTTTGGGTAATATTCAAAACCGGGACCGGCAATCGTATCGTTTTCGTACGGGAGGCTCTGGCGGAGAAATCCTGATTCATAAAACGATCTCTTCCTCTCCTGTTTAAGTCCGTCTTTAATAAACACTTCGGTTTTAAGCGAGCCGTTAGCATAGAACTCACGTTCGTATTTTTCATAAGAGAGAAACTTGCCCAGGTAATCATACCTGTCGCGGCTTAAAAGCTGCCCGTGTTTGTAAACGTCCTTTACTCGCAGTCCGTGCGCGGAATCATATATGTAAAGTTCGCCTTCCAGTTTGTCATTTTCGTAATTCGCTTCAACCGCGACAACTTCGTTATCGTGATAAACGTAAGTTTTTCCTTCCTGTTTCCCTTTGTAGTAATAACGCTCAACTTCTTTTTTACCGTTAGTAAAATAGGTTGTGGATATTCCGTTTAACAATCCGTCCTTATAATTCCAGTCCCCCTGAAGTTCACCGGTTTTATAATATGTTTTCGTGATCCCCTGCATACTTCCGTTAACATAATTCTGCTCCGACCATAACTCGCCTGTCTCATAATACCACTTGGAGACGCCTTCGCGCACACCGGCTTTATAATTCCATTCAATACTTATCTTGCCGTTCTCAAAAAACCAGGTGGAAATTCCTTCTTCTTTCCCGTCGACATAAAACCATTTTTTCCATAGTTTTCCGTTCTGGAAAAATTCCGTGTATTCGCCGTCTAGTTTTCCGTTGATATATGTTCCTACCGACTTAACCTTGCCGTTCGGGTATAATTCCTTCACGGTTTCGGGTTCCTGAGCGGGGATTATTGTAACTGCAATTGACAGGATCAGCAGGGTATTTAAAAACAGCAGCCGGATGTTACGCAAGGCTTCTTCCCAATACTGAGGCAATAATCCTTAACTGGTCAATTAATTCCCTGAACTGATCAGGCAGCAGGGCCTGGGGCCCGTCGGATAAAGCTTTTTTAGGGTTATTGTGGACTTCAAGCATTATGCCGTCTGCGCCTGCGGCAACTGCAGCCCTCGCCATCGGAGGAACGAGCGACCGGAGTCCGACTGCGTGAGACGGATCGGCTATTATAGGAAGGTGGCTTCGCTGCTGAACGACGGGCACGGCTGAAAGATCAAATGTATTCCGCGTATAAGTTTCAAAGGTCCTTATCCCCCTTTCGCAGAGAATAACATCCGGATTTCCGCTTGCGAGGATGTACTCAGCGCTCATTAATAATTCCTGTATGGTAGCGGAGAAACCTCTTTTCAGAAGAACAGGTTTGTTGTACTTACCTAATTCTTTCAGCAAAGGAAAGTTCTGCATATTTCTCGCGCCGATCTGGAATATGTCGGTATAATTATCCACCAATTCAACCTGCGCGCTTTCAAGTACCTCTGTCACAACAGCCAGATTATATTCATCAGCTGCGGCCCTTATTAACCTCAACCCTTCTTCACCCAGACCCTGAAAAGCGTATGGAGATGACCTTGGCTTAAAAGCGCCTCCGCGCAGAACGCGCACTCCGGCGCTACTGACGATTCCTGCGATCGAATAAACCTGTTCTTCATTCTCGATAGCGCACGGCCCGGCAATCGTAACCATTTCGCTGCCGCCGAATACTGCATTCTTAACTTTGATGACCGTATTCTCTTTTTGGAATGAACGGCTTGCCAGGTTAAAAGGTTCTGTCACTTTAAATACATCAGCCACGCCATCCATAATTCTGATCTTGCGTATATCAAAATCGGGACGGACGCCGATCGCGCCAATGACAGTCTGCTCAGCGCCTGCCGAAATGTGTGTGGAGAAGCCAAACTCTCCGAGCTGCTTTATAACTTCTTCGGTCTGCTTCTGTGAAGCAGATTTCTTCATAACTACTACCAAATTAACTCCGTAACAACATCAGTCTTCGTGAAATTTCTTCTCTCCGGCAGTTATCTCAAGATCAAGGAAATCTTCCTTTGAAGGTATCGCGCAGGAATATCGAGGGCTGTAGGAACAATATGGATTGTAAGCCTTGTTAAAATCTATCGTGTAAACATACCCGGAATCGGGTACCACTTCGAAGTCAATATACCTTCCGACGCCGTAACTTTCCTTATTCGTCGTAAGATCAGTAAACCAGAGGCTGTGGTATCTTTCCCCGGAGCGCGAAGTCCCTTCATAAACATTCATCCTCAAATGTTTACCGTCTTTACTGAATTTCAGATAACCAAACCTCACAACACTTCTGGGTTCCCCTTTTGTCCCGTAAATAACTATCGAGTCTTTCGGGTTGTACTCAGTCAGTTTGCTTTTAAAAACAAATCCCGGGTCAGCATCAAAGTACTTAAGCGGGTGAAACTGGACTTTTGGCTCAAGATTGAAAGGCGACTGCGGAGAGTTTTTCATCTCTTCATCCTTAGCCAATCTATCCTTCTCAATTTTATCGATATACAGTTTTTCTTCTTGTGTATAATTTTTGCAGCCTGTAAAAGCCACCGTTAGCAAGATTTGAAAAACCAGCAGCGTAAATAGTACATTTTTCATTCTATTTGCCTTCATCAAGTTTTTTCTTTAAGTCGCTTAGTTTATTAAGGGCCTCAAGCGGCGTCAGTCCGTCAATCTCAATCTGATTGATTTCCTGCCGCAGAGAATCATCCTTCACCTCGAACAGATTCAACTGAGTTCCCGAGGGAGGATGCTGTAATTTCAAAAGCCGCTGTTTCTTAAGTTCGTGCGGCGTTAGTTCTTTCCCTTCCAGATTAAATAGAATTTCCTTTGCCCTGTCTGTTACGAATTTTGGAAGTCCCGCCATCTGCGCGACCTGAATACCATAGCTGTGGTCGGCTTTCCCGGGATTCACTTTATGAAGAAATACGACTTTATCATCATACTCCCTCACTTCAACTTTATAATTTTTTATCCTGGGGAAGAGTTCGGCCATTTCATTAAGTTCGTGATAATGAGTTGCAAATAATGTCTTCGCCGTCAGATACGGATTTTCGTGCAGGTATTCCGTAATTGCCCAAGCTATCGACATACCGTCGAATGTGCTCGTCCCCCTGCCGATCTCGTCAAGAAGGATTAAGCTCTTGGATGTGGCGTTGTTCAGTATGTTCGCGGCTTCCTGCATCTCCACCAGGAAAGTGCTTTCGCCCGCGGTGATATTATCGCTCGCGCCGACCCTCGTAAATATCCTGTCTACTAGCCCGATGCGCGCTTTTGTTGCAGGCACAAATGATCCTATCTGAGCGAGCAGGACAATCAAACCGATCTGCCTGAGATAAACCGACTTGCCCGCCATATTCGGCCCGGTGAGCATAATTATCTGCGTTTCCGAATTGTCCATAGAACAGCTGTTTGGTGTAAACCTCTCGCCCGGAGGCAGGATTCTCTCCACAACAGGATGGCGCGCGTCAGCCAGTTCAAGGAGATCAGAATCATCTATCTCGGGTTTAACATAATTATATTCTTCGGCGACATACGCGAAGGAAGTCAGGCAGTCAAGCATCGCGATCATCCTGGCGTTCTGCTGCACCAGCTCCGCGTGGGAAGCGGCTTCTAACCTTATCTGGTTGAACAGTTCCGATTCAAGATCATAAATTTTTTCTTCCGCCGAAAGCACTTTCTCTTCGTAAGTCTTTAACTCGGGAGTGATGTATCTCTCGGAACTGACGAGTGTCTGTTTCCGTAAATAATCGGCAGGGACCTTGTCCTTATTAGCGTTGCTGATTTCTATATAATACCCGAAGACACGGTTGTAATTCACTTTCAGCGAGCTTATTCCTGTCCGCTCGCGTTCCTGCTTCTGCAGGTTAGCGATCCAGTCTTTTCCGTTAAGCGAAATGTCCCGCAGTTCATCGAGTTCCGCGCTGTAATTCCTTCTAATCACTCCGCCGTCGGAAATACTGAGGGGAGGGTTTTCCACAACTGCCTTCTCAATTTTTTCAACCAGCGCCTGCATATCCGTAAAACTTTCGCGCAGGGAGATGAGTGTTTTATACTGGACATCCGCAAGTAATAATTTAATTCCGGGGATTTTTTTGAGTGAATTCTTTAACGCAAGCACATCGCGCGGATTGGCCCTTCCCGTGCAGATTTTGGAGATGAGCCTTTCCAGGTCGCCGATTTCTTTCAGTTCGGCATTTAGTTTTTTCCGGATATCCTTTTTGATCAGCAGTTCTTCAATCGAATCACGCCTGGCAATAATCGCCTCGGCTTTTTTCAATGGCGCAGATATCCATTTCTTCATCAGCCGCGAACCCATCGGCGTCTCTGTTTTATCAAGAATCGATATCAGCGAGCCCTCGCGCCCGCCTTCCTGCATCGACTGGATTATCTCAAGATTTTTTTTCGTTGAATAATCGAGCGCCATATAATCAGACGGATTGTAAAGCGCGATTTTACTTAAATGAGCAAGATTTGATTTCTGGCTTTCCTGCAGGTAATAGAAGACCACGCCTGCAGCGATTAAACCCGCCTGCAGCCTGTCTATTCCGAAACCTTTTAAGTTTACCGTTTTGAAATGGTTCGTGAGAAGTTCATTCGCATAATCGTAACTGAAGACCCAGTCATCGACCTTAGTCATCCTCGTGCCTTCGTTCACATTCCGGACTATATGTGTCAGTTTATCAAGATCTTTCCTGGTTACCAGTAACTCCGCGGGGTTGATAAGTTCCAGTTGCTCCCTGAACATCACGGGAGTTATTTCATACGCGTAATATTCGCCTGTGGAAATATCACAGAAAGAAATACCCCAGAGGGTTTCCGTTACTACAACCGACATCAGGTAATTGTTCCGCTTGTGATCGAGCACCTTGTCCGAAAAAGCAACGCCCGGAGTAACAATTTCCGTCACTTCCCTTTTAACAATGCCTTTCGCCTGTTTCGGATTTTCCATCTGTTCGCAGATCGCGACGCGGTATCCGGCGCGGACGAGTTTCGGGAGATAAGATTCGACTGCGTGATGAGGGAACCCGGCAAGGGGCACATCGCCGGCAGCACCGTTGGAACGCTTCGTCAGAGTAATCCCTAATACTTTTGATGCCGTTTTGGCGTCTTCATCAAAAGTTTCATAAAAGTCACCTATCCTGAAGAGCAAAATGGTGTCAGGATTGGCTGCTTTTACCTTATAATATTGGGACATTAATGGAGTTTGCATTCCAACAGAATTAATTAGAAAACTTTAAAGATACCTTATTCGTTATTTATTAGCAATTTATTAATATCTGAACCGGTTTACCGGAATAGGCACACAGATGGCACTGATTTCGATGAATCAACACAGATTCAAAAAATTATGCGAGATTACAACAGCGGCACTCAACCGCAAAGTCGCTAAGTTTTACGCAAAGAAACGCAAAGATAATTAGATGTTGAAATAGACTACCCGCG
>CAIMOS010000051.1 GCA_903843135.1 uncultured Ignavibacteriales bacterium
CAGAGAATCTCTCGTAAACCTCTGTGAACTCTGTGTTACCTCCGTTTACTCTGTGGTTAAATAATCCTCCGCGATATCGAGTTCGTTCTACCAAACAGGGCGCAGAGGTTTACACAGAGAACCCAGAGAATCTCTCATAAACCTCTGTGAACTCTGTGTTACCTCCGTTTACTCTGTGTTTAAATAATCCTCCGCGATATCAAGTCCGGCAATATTTGTATTGCCAACTCTTAATTCTTAACTCTTAACTCTTAATTTTACAAGATGCTTTGCGGATCGGGGTCAACCAGTACGCGGACGTTACCGGTGAGGTTATTCTTTGATGCGTGATCGAGCGTATCGCGGATAAGTTTGCGGAGGACTGACCCGGAAGGGTCCTGTTTCCTCCCAGAACGTAACATAATCTGAAACCGGCACTCCCCGCGGAGCTTAAATATCACTGCGCTCGCGGGAGCCGAGATTCTGACCGAAGAATTAAATGACACGGCTGTTCTGTACAGTTCATTCGCCGCAAGCGACGCCTGTCTCGGATCGGAGTGCTTTACTTCAATGAGGCACATTCTCGCGAAAGGCGGATAGCCCCTTCCCTGCCTGTCGTGAATCTGCTTTTCATAGAATCCGTAATAATCACCGTGCACTACTTTCTGAAGCACGAAGTTTTGATCATTCTGTGTTTGAATAACAACCTCGCCCGGCTCCTGTCTTCTTCCAGCGCGGCCGGATACCTGTGTGAGCAGCTGGAAAGTCCTCTCATCCGCGCGAAAGTCCGGCATCCACAGACTTGTTTCAGCGGCGATAACGCCGACTAATGTTACCCTCGGGAAATCCAGTCCCTTCGCGACAAGCTGTGTACCGATTAAAATATCTATTTCGCCCGCGTTGAAGGCGGCGAATGTTTTTGAAAGCATCCCTTTCTTCTTGATCGAATCGGAATCAATTCTCGCCATAACCGCAGCCGGGAAATGATAATGCAGTTCATCTTCAACACGCTCGGTGCCGGTGCCAAAAAACTTAATGGACTTAGAACCGCATTTAGTGCATTCCTTAGGCGCTTTTCTGGTCTCGCCGCAGTAATGACATTTTAATATGTCGGAGTTAATATGATACACCATACTGACGGAGCAGTTATTGCACATCTCAAGTTCGCCGCAGTCGAAGCAGTATAACTGAGTGGCAAAACCCCGCCTGTTCTGAAGAATGATAACACCTTCTCTTTTTGTCAGGCGGTGTTCTATTTTATCCAGGAGTTTTTTAGAAAAATTACTCTCCATCTGCTTATCTTTTTTCTCGCTCACAACGTTGACAAGTGTAATCAGCGGCAGCCGCGCGTTATCTATTCTTTCCGGCAGAGTAAGCAGCGTATACTTTCCGGTTTTGGCGTTGTGCATACTCTCAATTGACGGAGTTGCGGATCCTAGCACAATTGGTATGTTATTCAGTTTGGCCTTCATAACGGCACAATCGCGCGCGTTATATTTCGGGACAATTTCATCCTGCTTGTAACTCGAATCGTGCTCTTCATCCACAATTATGATTCCTAAGTTCTGAAGCGGAGCAAACAAAGCGGACCGCGCTCCGACCGCAATACGCGATTCTCCGCGCAGTATGCGGTTCCACGAATCATACCTTTCTCCACCGGCAATGCGGGAATGAAACACTGTTACTTCACGCCCGAAATTGTTCATTAGCCTGCCCGTCATCTGGGGAGTTAAACTTATCTCCGGAACAAGGATCAATGCGCTTTTCCCTGCGGCAAGTACCTCTTTAACAAGTTCGATATAAACCTGTGTTTTACCGCTGCCGGTTATTCCGTGCAGCAGATAAGGTTTAAATGACGAAGGTGCCAGCGACTCCCGCACTGTTGCTATCGCTGTTTTCTGCGCGGCGGAAAGTTCAAAGGCAACCACTTCTTCCCTGTAAGCATCAGTGTGGAACCGTTCAACTTTTTTCGCGAAAGAAGTTACAAGCCCTTTTTTAATCAGCGCCTGAACAACTGTTGAAGCTGCTCCTGATTCCTTCAGAATTTCCGCGGCATTAAAATCTTTATCGGGTTTTGCGAGAAGTTTAAGCAGCAGCTCCAGCTGCGCCGGTGAGCGCTTTTCAATTTCCGGCATTACGTCATAGATGTCCTGAACCGGTTTTGCAAGTTTTATATAGCGGGCTGTTTTGTCCTTCACCGATGCGCCCTTCACCTCATCACGCAGCATCACCGCACCCTGCTCCTCAAGATTTTCGAGTACAGAGTTAAGGCTTTGCTTTCCGGTAAGTTTTTTCAGTTGGTTCAGAGTAATACTTTCGCGTGATGAGAGGACTTCGAGCACTGCAATTTTAACAGTATGCGATTTAGGGGTCTTCTGTAAAAGCTCTTTGCAGAATTCCGGATCGGCCGTGATTTTTTTATCGGACTGCACTTCCGTGCCGGGAGGAGAGGCAAGCCTCAGCGCTTCGCCCAATGAGCAGATATAATACTCGGAGAGCCATTTATAAAATTCTAATTCATTTTCGCTGACAAGCGGAATGCGGTCGAGAACATCTGCGATTGGTTTTATCTTTTTGATATCACCATAAGGAGGATCTGAAGTGACGCGGGTAATAAATCCGGTAGTTACGCGTTTGCCGAACTGGGCGGAAACCCTTTTGCCGAACTGCACCTGTTCCCCCAGTTCATTCGGCACCGAGTAAGTGAATGCCTTCTCAAAGGGTAAGGGGAAGACAACCTCTACATACATTATTATTTTAATTTTTTAAAGTGGCTCACGAGGTCCCGTGTCTGGCGCTCAGGTTTATCGGCAAGTATTTCGAACCGAAGAGTCTTTTCATTACCGCTCCAGATAATCCTCTTGTATTCCTGTTTCTGTTCGAGCGAGCCATTTGTGGAAATCACGCTGTCTTCGGTCTGCAGGGTAAGATAATATAAACCGCTTTCGTATTTAATGCCTTCGACTTTATCGATGTCGTCAAAATCATAAACAGCAAGCCCGTTAAGTTTATTATTGCTCACTTCGAGGTTGCGTTTGAGAAGGTATTTCCCTTCGGAGCGGAGAGATTCGATAATTTCATTGCTCTTATACAGATATTCGAAAAGATTTTTCTTGTCTTCCTCGAATTCCCTGTTGCCGATCGCGTCGCTTCGAATATCGTAGAACCTGACTGTCGCGGTCCCCTTCTTTTCGCTCTTCATATCGAGTGAGTAAGATATTTTATAAATCACCAGGCATCCCGGCGTAAACAGCAGACTCAGCAGAACAAGAAGGAGCAATTTTTTCATAACAGGACCTTTACCATAATCATAAGCGGATTTTATTTTCTGCGTTTCCTGAAAAGGAAAATAATAACTACCAAAAGAACGAAGCCCGAGAGGGCGTAGATCCATACCGGCGTTTCTTTCAGTTTATAAGGGCGATATGTGACTGAAATTGTTTTTCCTTTACCTATCTCGGCGACCGTGTATTCCCAGATCAGTTTTCTTTTTGCCTGTGAAGTCGCGTTATGCACAATAATTTCGCCGGGGAAATCATATACATACTTAACCCTGAATTCGGATCCGTCGAATCCGAATCCGGTTGTCATCGGAGTGATGAACTGCGAAAAGATCAGCTGCCCCTCCGCGCCTTCTTTGAGGGAGAAATTCGCTTCGCTGAATGGGCGCGTGAAGTTAAGGGAATCTATATGGACAAAGTTAAATTCAATTTTTACGTGAGATGTCGAATCCGTAGTATCTGCGTAGGCTTCAATTTCTTCGATTTCAATATAAGGTGAGGTAAACTGCGACCTGATCGAATCCTTGTTGAAAAGGCCAAGCTGCTGTACTGCCAGTTCGTTATTCGGATCGGTGACCTTCATCCAATAGTGGATGTTCATTGTCCCTGATCCGTCAATGTTAAAACTTACTTCCTGGGTATAGTTCAGGCAGCCGGACAGAAACAAAGCCAGCGGCAGAACCAGAAAAAACATAGAATTGCGCAAAATCTCACCTTAGTGTGATTAATAAAGTTTACACCTCAATTTATGGAAAATTTTACTTTTTTTCATTAAATTTGCCCCGCTAAATATTAAAAGGACAAGATATGCCGACTTATGAATATGTGTGCCAGGACTGCAGCCACGTTTTCGATGTGTTTCAGAAAATGAGTGATGAACCTTTAACAGTATGCCCCAAGTGCAAAGGGAATGTTAAGAGAAAAATAGGCGCCGGCGCGGGGCCTATTTTTAAGGGATCAGGTTTCTATCAGACCGACTATAAAAACAGCACGTCTTCAGCAAAGAAGGAAACCAAAACAACGCCAACACCTCCCGCGAAGAAGGACTGATGCATTAATCGCGGGGCTTATTCGGGGCAAAGAACACAACTAAGACGCGCGGATTACTGATCTGCGCTGCCTTTGGACAAGTCGAATATTTTTCTGAGTTCAAATATCGCTATGCCGTATGCGACGGCAACGTTGAGCGATTGCTTAATTCCGTACTGCGGAATCTCTAAAGCGAAATCACATTCTTTGATCAGAGGGGCCGACACACCGGTGATCTCATTCCCAACTACCAGGCAAACAGGATACTCCTCTTTTTCAATTTCATAATAATTACGCCCTGAGTCCGTCTGTTCAAGCGCGGCAATCTTCACTCCTTCGCTCTTTAACTTTCTGACTGCCTCAACCGGATCCTTAATATATTCCCAGGGAACGCTCTCTGTCGCGCCCAGCGCGGTCTTTAGTATATCTTTATTCGGGGGATGAGGAGTATATCCGCACAGGTACAATTTCTCTATCATTGCGCCGTCTGATGTGCGAAAAATTGAACCCACATTATAAGAGCTGCGGACGCTGTCTATAAGCGCGTATACAGGCGCGCGCTTTACTTCGTGAAGTTTATCCGGTTTGGCCCTGTTGGCTGAAATTTCGGCGTGACTAAGTTTTTTCATACAAATTAATATTTTATCGCGAGCTGTCCGCAGGCTGCATCGATGTCCTCGCCCTGGGTGTTGCGGAGGAAAACTGAGATGTTCTGCTCGCGGAGTTTATCGGCAAATTTATCTATCTTCTCCCGTGTTGTAGGCTGCAGTTCCGCGGAGATTCCGTCGGGGTTCATATGTTCGAGCGAATTGAACGGAATGATGTTTACTTTTGATTTGATCCTTCTGCAGAGCTTCACAAGCGCCTTGATGTCCTCGGCGCGGTCGTTGATTCCTTTTAACATCACATATTCAAAAGTGATCCACGTGTCGGTTTTGCGGGAAAAATATTCTATTGCTTCAAGATTTTCTTTCAGAGAATATTTTTTATTGATCGGCATAATCATTTCGCGCCTGTCTTCAAAACAGGAATGGAGCGAAAATGCAAGTTTCGATTTTAACCCGGTATCAGCAAGTTCAATTATCTTGTTCGGTATTCCGGCCGTTGATACTGTGATCTTTTTGTGACTGATCCCCTTATTCAGTTCATCGCTGAATATTCTTAATGTCTTTACAGTCTGTTCAAAGTTCAGAAGCGGTTCACCCATCCCCATAAAGACTATATTAGTTATGGGTCGCTCATATATCCGCTGCGCGATTGCGTACTGGTCAAAAATCTCGCCGCTGTGCAGATTGCGTTTGTAGCCCATTAATCCCGTCGCGCAGAACTTGCAGTCAAGCGGGCACCCGACCTGGGTTGAAACGCAGAGTGTCACTCTGCTTTTGTCGGGAAGAATAACGGACTCAATCAGATTGCCGCCGTTTGTTTTGAAGAGCAGTTTTGCCGCGCCGTCAATCGCGGAGACCTGCTTCTGTTCAAGCGTTAAGGTGTTCAGTTCGGCAGTCTCGTCTAACTTAGCGCGCAGTTCCTTCGACATATTCATCATCGCGCCGAAACTCTCAACCCGGTAATTGTATATCCAGTTAAATGCCTGGTCGGCGCGGTAAGGTTTCTCCCCGATTGAGCCGAAGAATTCCTTCAACTCATCGCGGAGCATCCCTTTAAGCATAATTTTGTTCGCGCGCGGTTTGGTACCGGCGGTTTCTGAAATAGTCATCTGTTTTAATATAAATTCAATAGTTAAATCGCAATATAACCAAATGCTGAATTCCGGAAGAATTCAACCAACGCCCTAAAACAATTCAGATAATCTCTTTTTATTTCCCCTGCCGAGAGGATTTTTATGTGAACAATTAATTACTTGACAATTATAATAGTCGAAGCTATATTATTGTACAATTGTACAGTATTTAGGAATGTTTATGGGCTTAGTTGTCGACACCTCAGTAATAATCTCTGTCCTTATCAACGAAAAAAGTAAAAACAAACTGATCAGGGTTACAAAAGGAGAAGACTTAATTGCACCCGTGTCACTGCACTGGGAGATTGGTAATGCTTTTTCAGCGATGTTTAAGAAGAAGCGGATCGATAAAAAAACCGCGGAGGAAGCGCTGAGTTATTACAGGAGGATCGCATTGAGGTTGGTAACTGTTGATTTGAGGAAATCTGTTGAGATTGCGTATAAACACAATATTTATGCTTACGATGCCTATTTCCTTGAATGCGCAATAAACTATAACTTACCGTTAATCACTCTGGATGAAAAACTAGCAGACATTGCAGCAGAGATGAATATTAAAATTATTGAGGTATAAAGTGAATTCATATACATACAGTGAAGCCAGACAGAAACTTGCTTCTTTATTGGATAGTGCCAAGAAAGAAGGAAAAGCGATTATAACAAGAAAGGACGGCACGATATTTGAGGTGAAACCCGTTAATAATAAGAAATCACCCTTAGATGTTGAAGGCGTAAATGTAAAACTTAAGAAGGAAGAAATTATTGAATTGCTGCGTGAGAGCAGAAAAAGATAAAATTTCTTCACTGCTTTTTACTTAACCGCATTGACTAAGGTTTTATTCCCAAACATAACCTGCCTGATACTCACCGGCGGCAAAAGCCGGCGGATGGGTACGGATAAGGCGCTTATCGAAATTAACGGCGAAACGGTTCTCCGCCGGATTTATAAAATTGCCAGCGGACTGTTCCCACGCATTATTCTGTGCGGTAACGGTGCGGGGAAATATAATATAACCGGCGCCGAGACAGCCGAAGATATCCGCCCGGAAGGAGGGCCTCTGAGCGGTATTCACGCGGGACTCTCAAAATCCGGTACGGAAATTAATTTTGTACTGAGTTGCGATCTTCCATTAATTACAGAAGAAGCTATAAGCGCAATAGCAGGAAGATATAACAACCAGTCAATTCTTGCAGCGGCATCAGGCGGGGACATTCATTACCTTTGCGGCATCTATAACCGCCGCATTCTTCCGGTTATGGATGAACTCTTCTTTGGCTATACTCCTTCTGAGAAAAAGAACCCAAACCTGAGCCTGAAAACTCTTGCAGACAGAACCGGTTACGCGATTTTTAATTTCGATTCTCCGGAACTTGCCCGCCTGAGAAAAACCCTTTTCAATCTCAACTTACCCGAAGACCTGAAGAAACTTCACGACATAAAAGATTAATATTCCATTGAAGGAATTTTTGTCTTAAAAATTTATTTCTTCATATATTTCAACCATTCATCCATTGAACTATAAAGGAGTCTGCAATTGGCCGTAAATAAGTCCGACACTAAGACTGCTGATTTTAGTGAAATATTATCCGCGCTGAAACTCGGCATTAAGCCTCACGAAAAACATCTCACCGTGATATATGACAATGATAAAGGTTATTATCTTAACGCCGCGTACAGCGAAAAGTATAACAGAGATATCTTCTTCGCAGCAGTCGAGATAAAGAAAAATTATGTCAGTTATCACCTCTTCCCCGTGTATATGTTCCCCGTCCTTCTTGAAGATATTTCGCCGGAACTGAAAAAGAGAATGCAGGGGAAAGCGTGTTTCAATTTTAAATCGCCTGATAAAAAGCTTTTTGCCGAACTTAAATCGCTTACCAAAACCGGATTTCAAACAATGAAACAGAACGGATTCATCGCGAAGAAATAAGATGGCCGAAAAGATCATACTCATAACAGGTTCAACTGACGGAATCGGTAAACAGACTGCGCTTAAACTTGCGGAGTCCGGCGCTTCAGTAACCCTGCACGGCAGGGACCACAAACGCTGCCTGGAGACGAGAGAAGAAATAATGAAGCGAACGGGAAATAACAATATTGATTTCATCACTTCCGATATTTCAACCAGGGACGGTGTTAAGCGCCTGGCTGATTCATTTCTCGCGAAGCATAAACGGCTTGACGTCCTTATAAATAATGCGGGCGTCTTTATGAAAGAGCGCGTCCTGACTGAAGACGGGCTTGAGATGACCTTCGCGGTAAATCATATGGCATATTTTACTCTCACTTATTTATTGTATCCGCTTATTGTTCAATCAGCCCCTTCGCGGATTATCAATGTCAGTTCCATCGCGCACCAGAACGGCAGGCTCCATTTCGAAAATCTGCAGGGGGAAAAAAAGTATGAAGGCTATTCTGCTTACGCACTTTCAAAACTCGCGAACCTCTTATTTACATTCGAACTTGCGGAAAGATCAACCGGCAAGAATGTAACCGTCAACGCATTGCATCCCGGAGTAATATCGACAAAACTTCTGAAAACGGGCTTCGGTGATTACGGCGCTCCAATAGAAGAAGGAGCTGAAACTTCAGTTTATCTCGCAATTTCAGAGGAAGTGAAAAACGTAACGGGTAAATATTTCATTAAATGTAAAGAAACCAAATGCGCTCCGCAGGCTCTGAATATATCCGACCGACAACAGCTTTGGGAACTTTCGATGAGACTGGCGGGATTTTAATTAAGAATTAAAAATGATGAATTTAAAATTAAGGGGTTGAGTAATCATATCTCTTAGCGGCTTTGCGGAAAATTATCTCTCGCAAAGACGCGGAGGCGCAAAGCATTTTTTCATCTGTGAAGATCAGTTCTGATCTGCGCCATCAGCGTTCCATTCCGACCCCGCAAAATCGATAGTTATTATTTCTCCATAATTTTTTTCAATAATCATCTCTCGCAAAGACGCGGAGGCGCAAAGCATTTTTTCATCTGTGAAGATCAGTTCTGATCTGCGCCTTCAGTGTTCCATTTCAACCACTCAAAATCGATAGTTATTATTTCTCCATAATTTTTTTCAATAATCATCTCTCGCAAAGACGCGGAGGCGCAAAGCATTTTTTCATCTGTGAAGATCAGTTCTGATCTGCGCCATCAGTGTTC
>CAIMOS010000052.1 GCA_903843135.1 uncultured Ignavibacteriales bacterium
ACCCGGATTAAAGTGAAGGACGATACTGCGGCAATAAGTAACACTGATAACATAATTTCCGGCCGCGTGAATTTGAAGTACCAAACTTCCATAATATCAGGAGTGATAAATGATGCCGGCAGGTAAAGCAGAAAATTCTGGGCCAAAGATTTTGCGGTTACATCCTGAATGTGCGGCGCGGAGAAGAGATCGCTCCCGATAAAAAGAGTTCTGTAAGTTAAGATCAGCGCCACTGACAGAGCATTAATTATCACACCATAGGAAGCGGACGAAAACCTCTTTCTCTCATTGCTAGCCGACAGATATGCAATCAGCGGAAGCGCAACTCCTGCATAAGCCAGTTCCTTTGATAACATTGCGGATAAAAGCAATATCGTCGGAGAAATCATTCCTTTGAACGCGGGACTCTCCCTTCTGAAAAAATCCAGCCAGCCTCCGAACGAAAGAATCAGGAAAATTGCAGCCAGCAAGTCACCGTTAGCGGATATCCATCCGGCATTAAGTTCGTGCGAGGGAACAAGAATAAAAATTAACGAAGCCAACAGCGAAGCATTTCTGTTCAGTCCGAGCTTTTTTGCAAGCCTGAAAAACAATAATGCTGCTGCGATGAACAGAATGAGTGTAGTCAGCCTGAATATAAACGGCTCAAGCCCGAAGAGATATGCCTGTCCTTTCAGCCACAATGCCGTAACAGGGCGCCAGTATATCTCCCAAACATTCAGCGACCGGAAAGGAGAAAACAGTTCAGTAACACTTGCCGGGGGCGCGCCGATCATCTGGATGTCATCATTCATAAATCCGGCGGCGAGAAAAGGGCCCCACGCAGCCAGCCCGGCTCCAATAATAACCAGAAAGGGATATAATTTACGCTCCCGCAGGGACTTAAACCAGAATTTGATGGCTAACAACATTTTCCTGATTCAATTATGAACGGGGTATTAAAACTTGACAGGCGCAACTAATTATATCTTTTGAAAAATATTAAATAAAATTTTCTACAAAATGGCGAAATCACGGCAAAAAACCTCGAATATCCTCAAAAAAAGATTGGCAGGAAAGTTGATATTTATAAATATCAGGTTTTATGCACCACAATAAAATATACGATCAACCGAGATACACGATCAGCCAGGCGGCCGATCTGCTCAAAATCTCAATCCCAACACTTCGTATGTACGAGAAGAACTTTCTGTTTATCCCCTACCAGAAGGAAAGCAGGCAGAGGCTTTTTTCGGAGGGCGACCTCACAAGGATCAGGTGTATCCGCACGGCGATAAATACTAAAAAATTCAGCATCGAAGCGATAAAGTTAATTTATTCGCTCATTCCCTGCTGGGACCTTAAAAATTGTTCTGCCGAAGATAGAAGCGCCTGTCCCGCTTACAACTCTCACGGATTTCCGTGCTGGTCATTCAAACACGAAGATAACCTTTGCGAATTAGAAAACTGCCGCGAGTGCGTAGTCTATAAAGAATACAGCGACTGCGGTAAAATAAAAACCGGAATTCAAAAAATATCGGAATCAGTATGATTACATTCTCAAGAAGAAACTTTTTAAAGATAACTGGAACAGCTCTGGGCACGGCCGCTGTGCTCGGAGGCGCCGGGCACGCTGCCAGGGGCGCGGAAGAGAACCTTAAAAAATCAGAAAAAGGGATCAGAAAAGTCCCCACCTACTGCGATATGTGCTTCTGGAAATGCGGCGCGATCGCGTATGTGCGCGACGGTGAATTATGGAAAGTTGAAGGAAACCCGCTCGATCCGCTGAGCCGGGGCAGGCTTTGTCCCCGCGGTACCGGCGGAGTAGGTGCTCATTTTGATCCTGACCGCCTTAAGACACCTCTTATCCGGAGAAGTTCACGCGGCAAAGAGGAATGGGTTGCTGTAACCTGGGAAGAGGCTTTTGACTATATCGCGGAAAAAATGAATAAGATAAAATCGCAGTACGGGCCCGAAGCGATTGCGCTTTTCAGCCACGGTATCGGCGGAAACTTTTTTAAGCATACGATGAAGGCGTTCGGCACGCCAAATATTACCGCGCCCTCATTCGCGCAGTGCCGCGGCCCTCGTGATGTCGGGTTCCGGCTTACGTTCGGCGAAGATGTAAGTTCGCCCGAGAGGACCGATATTAAAAACGCGAAGTGCCTTGTACTTATCGGTTCGCATCTCGGCGAGAATATGCACAATTCGCAGGTACAGGAATTCGCGGACGCCGTCGGGAATGACGCGGTTGTAATTACTGTTGACCCGAGATATTCGGTAGCTGCGAGTAAATCAAAGTATTACCTCCCTATTAAACCGGGAACGGATCTTGCGTTGTTATTAACCTGGATAAACGTAATCGTAAAAGAAAAGCTCTACGATCAGGATTACGTTTCCGGTTTCGGCTTCGGATTCGAGCAGATGGCAGCAATGGTTGAACAATATACTCCTGAGTGGGCATATCCCGAAACAGGAATCGAACCTGACACCATCAGAAAAACTGCCCGCGAGATGGCACTTCACAAACCGGCTACGCTCGTTCACCCCGGCAGGCACGCCACGTGGTACGGTGACGACGCGCAGCGGAGCCGCGCAATCGCCATACTGAACGCGCTCCTCGGCAGCTGGGGGCGCAAGGGCGGGTTCTATACTCCTGTAAGTATGGACGTCCCCGGTTATCCTTATCCTGAATATCCGAAATCGGAAAAAGGGAAAGTTGACAATCCCGGGCATAAATATCCTTTCGCGCACGAAACTATTACTACAGGAATAAGGGAAGCCACTATTTCCGGGCAGCCTTACCCCGTAAAAGGATGGTTTGTATATGCAACTAACCTGATCCACGCCCTGCCTGATGAAAAGGAGACAATCAAAGCGATCCAGAACCTCGATCTGCTGGTGGTGATTGATGTTATCCCGAGCGAAATTGCCGGATGGGCTGATGTTGTTCTGCCTGAATCAGTTTACCTCGAAAGGCACGATGATCTGAATGTGGAGTGGTTCAGGGAACCATTCATTGCGATACGCCAGCCCGCGGTGGATGCGCCGCATAATCAGAAACCTAACTGGTGGATGGCAAAAAAACTTGCCGAGAAACTTGGGCTCAGCGCTTATTTCCCCTGGAAGAATATCGAAGACTATTTTGAAACCCGGCTGTCAGGCGCGGGCTACTCATACGAGCAGTTAAAAAAAGACGGAATTATCCCCGGAGCGCCTCAGCCGATATTCTATGAAGAGGGCGTTGCGCCGGTATTCCCAACGCCGAGCGGAAAAATTGAATTTTATTCTTTACAGTTGGAAGAAGCGGGATTTGATCCCGTCCCCAAATACCAAAAACCTGCAGAACCGCCCCCCGGTTATTTCAGGCTTCTATACGGGCGCTCCCCTGTCCACTCTTTCAGCCGCACACAGTCCAACAGGATCCTGATGGATATGATGGAAGAAAATGAAGTGTGGGTCAATGCCGATATCGCCGAAAGATACGGACTGGTTTCAGGCAAGTATGTCAGGCTGGTAAATCAGGACGGAGTGGTAAGCAACAAAATAAAAGTGAAAGCCACCGAAAGAATTCGCACGGACTGCGTGTATATGGTCCACGGGTTCGGGCACAACTCCAGAATGTTAAAAGGCGCCTACGGAAAAGGAGCCAGCGACTCGCAGCTTATAACAAAATATGAAACCGATCCTCT
>CAIMOS010000053.1 GCA_903843135.1 uncultured Ignavibacteriales bacterium
AGCGTCTGGAACTGCTGTTTTAACCTGGAGGTCCTGTCCGGAATAAGACATATTCGAACCGATGTTCTTTACAGAAACACCAAGGGAAAGGTTCTGAGGGAACCTGTACTGAACGCCGAAGTCCATAGCAAAGCCATTCGCTGAGGTGTTCATAATTCCTTCGTGGATCAGTTTAGCATTGATACCGATCGATACTCTGTCCGTAACGATCTTTGAGTATGTTAAACCGAAAGTAAAGAAATCAGGTGAATAGGTTGCGCCGTTTCCGTCCGGTGCGTCTACAGTAGTTACGGGTATCTCTCCGAAATCAAATGATTTGAAAGAGAGCCCGACACTGCCAAGGTCGCCAAGATGAGCGCCGGCCGCAAAATATGACACGTTGATGTCAGCTATGTAAGTCATATACGAGAACATAGCTTCAGAGCGCTGGGCATTATCCAATCCGGCAGGATTGTAATAAATCGCCTCAACACCGAGAGTGTTTGACAGGAACGCGCCGCCTGTGGCGATGCTTCTTGCTCCGACAGGTATCAGCAGCTGATCGGCTCCTGTGGTTCCTTTTCTTGAAACATCACCGGCATAAAGCATTCCGCTTACTATCAATAATGCAATTAATATCTTTTTCATATTTAAACTCCTTTCACCTTCTTAGTATCTGGGAAGTTGTTTCTGTGGCATAATCACACCAAACTTCAGGATCTTCTCCCCGTATTTTGGTGATGTAACTATTGCTATATACATACCCGAAGCAACCCTTAAGCCGGCTTCATTCTGTATGTTCCAGCGCAGGTAAGGAGCTTTTACTCCGTCGAGTTTATCGTATTGTGTCAAAGTTCTGACCAATGTTCCGGAGAGAGAGTAGATCTTAATAGTTACTTCATCCGGCAAATTGGAGAATGTCACAAACGGATCGTCGGCATTCAAATTAGCATCATAGCTGGTTGCAGGATTGTATGCAAACAGCGGATTCGGAAATACATTTACTCTTCCGAACAGATCTTTCTGTTCAGAAGATGTAAGTTCACCTTTGGTCTTCGTTGAGAACGTAAATTTATCGGATGAAGTATAAGGGTAAGTCGTAATATTTACGTTCCACTTGTCACCCGACACGAATGTGGTATCCGCTTTTCTCTTATCGAGACCGAGTACCCACATAGAATTAAACAGTGGCGATTTAGCTGCAACGCTGTCAGCGGCAGTGACTACACCTGTACCTACAACGCCCGCGGGAATGGTATAACCTTTAACTACATCTGCCCAAACCTTGGTGGTAGCTGTAAGGTCAAAACCGCCGGTATAGAGCTTCTGAGAGCCGGCAGCATCGTAAAGAGCATCGAATACGACGATAAGCTCACGGGTAGTATCTACTGAAGTGCCCGGATCCCATACACCGTCAGGTACGCCTTTTTGTTTGTATGACCTTTCGATGAAACCAACAGCAAGCTGTTTCTCTTCACCGTAAACAGTGTCCTTTACCCATACCTGGAACGGAACATCAACGAATCCTTCGCCGACCATTCCGACCGGGCCATCGCCAACCGTATCAGCCGCGGCAACACCGCCTGCGTATACATACGAAGTGAGTTTGGTAATAGCCGAGCCGATGAATCCGTTAAGATAACGGTAAGCTTTACCAAAATTCGGCCCGCCAAAACGAACCTCGATCGAACGGAGTTTGTCCGCTCTGATGACCGATCTTCCCGAACCAAAGATTGTCGGGAATCCCGGTCCTGAAACGTCAGCTCCGGCATAGTAAGCTCCGGTATTCCGGGCCGGGAGGAATTCTGTCCAGGCCGGCTGATTAACTCCGGCTGCGAACTTATAAGCCGCGTACTGCGCTTCAATACCCATATATGCAGGGGTTATTGATTTGACTTTCGGAATGATACCTTCATATACTTTTCCTGAATAGTCAGTCGTATCGAAGTTATAATTCTTAGAATTCTTCACGAGAGTATCGCTGTTCGTTGTGTTGATCAGACTCCAGGCCGGCAACCAAGAGGTCTTCACGCTGTAATCCGGAGAGAACTCAACCTGGTAATTGTCCCCGGTAAGAGAATCATTATTAACAACGATAAATTTAACCGCGCCTTTAGATTTTCCGGAAGTCTGAACAGATGTATTCGGGGCAATGCCCGGAGAATACATATTTGACCCGTAAACAACGCGGATTACCGGTGTCTCAAATTCTTCATATGCGGAGCCTGTGCTGTCAATATAGTCTCCGGGAGTACTGGATGTAGAGCCGTCCCTGCGGCTGATCGCCTCGTAATTAAGCGTATAAGCAGTAATAGCGAAATAATACTCTTTACCTTTAACAAGCGGGCCGCCCGTAAACGGATCTTCTTTTAGTGTAAAACGGATCCTGCCTGTCTTGTTGTCCGCATAAACTAATGTATCCAGAAGTTTTGTGTCAGTGGCGACCGGCCTTACCAGATCGATACCGCCGTTGCCCTTCATCTGATAAATATTCTGAATTTTATTCTTGAATGAATAATTAGAAACTTCCTTTGAATTCTCAACACCTGCTATAGAGTTTGCTTTACTGTTCGTTCTGTAAGAAGTTAAATAGAAGCCCTGGGCTTTCCTGTAAATGACAAGCACTGTATCGACAGCTACATAGTTAAGATGAGCTGCTGTCTGGAAATCAAGGTTAATGAATCCATCGCCTGTCTGTGTCGTATAAGAAACCGGAGGAGGAGGAGGAGGCGCCGGGAAGTTTGCATCAAAAACCATCTGCGCAACCTGATCATAATCCTTCGCAACCTGAACGCTTTTAACACTGGTGGTTGGATCGCGTCCGACAACATAAGCAATAACTATATCAATCGGCTTACCGACTTCAAGAACAAATGGCCCTGTATTGGACATCTGCCTCTGATCGATAGGAGTAGTATTAATCCAGCCAGTACCGGTTGTTGCGCCGGCTGCAGGAACAGGATTACCCGAGTACATATATTTAGGATTAACATCCGCGCAAAGTACCGGTGCATATACTGTGCCGAATGCCCAGGCGCAAGGGCTAACCGCATCACCTGCTTTACCGACGCCGCCGAGCATATAGTTTCTGCCCTCGGTTTTGGTATTCGGGTCACCGTGTGTCGGGTGACTCTGCATATACTGTGTAAATGAAGTCAATGGAATATTTTTCGCGCCCGGAATAGTATCTCTTCCAAGAACTTTACCGCGGGTATTGAAAGCGTAGGTGAGAGGAGTCTCACCGGCGTCAAATGTTCCGTTGCCGTTTGCATCAGTGAAAGTTACACCCGGGATATATACGATCGGGCCCTGGAAAAAGTCAATAAGGAAAGTAGGGCAGTTGGCGCCAAACGTAGCATCCGGGGTTGCATTATATACATAACCCGCGCTGATTAAGGTATCGCAGCCTACAAGGTCATCATAAGCATCACCGAGATCAGGGTCAGCAGCGGCAGAGAAATAAACAGAATCAAATTTCGCTGCAATAGTACCTTTATTTACTATTCTGTAGCGGACGAACAACATATTACCAACAACGCCTTTGGAGTTGAACCCAAAAACGGTCTGACGGATTTCAATTCCTTTTGGAGGAACATCAGTCCATCTTCTCTGAGCTTTTGGAACACCGTCGTTATAAACGCACCACGCTGTTACGTCGCCAAGAATGTCCGGCCTGTCTTCGTTCGAATCCCAGATTGAGTTATTATTTAAATCAACCGGATTATAAGCGCCGTCGCCGTCGCCGTCATAGAAATCAGCGCCGATGGATACAGCGTCTTTCCACTCCTGCCAGGCAGTGCCGAAGGCAGCATCGTTAACCGTGACGACATACATTTTATTCTTTGAATCGGTCTGAACAGATCCTACGGGGCCCGGCTGGTAATCTTCAATACGTGAAGCAGAGAGCACACCGTTTGACCATAGATCACCGTTGTCTAAACCTGATAGGTAAAATCCGCCGGAGAAAAGGAATATTTTTCCGTCGAATTTCCCGCCGGCGCCGTCACCCGGATCAACATCACCCAAAACGCCTTTATTATCAAGAGGCACATAGAGATTGTTGATATCGAATACGAAATAGTCCGCGGCTGATTTTTTCAGCCTGTTTTTATTGTACTTGCTATCGCCGCCGGCATAAGCAACAGTACTCAGCAGAACCATAAATATCAGCGCGGAAAACGCTGTATATTTTAGAAATACTGAAATCTTTTTCATTAATTGTTCCTCAATTTTCAGTTGTTAAAAAGATAAACCGGCAAAGTTAACTCTGAGACCAAGTTTAATCAATCTCGGAATACCATAATTAGTAGGATCGCGCTCGAGAGCGGTATAATCACTTACGTAACTGGGGCCCCTCTGTTTTGCAAGAGCCATACCTTCTTTTGAGGTCAGGTAGCCTGATGTGTACGGGCTGCCGGTTGAACGGTATACGTTAACTGAATTGTCCGCATCAAGTAAATTTTCGACCCAGAGGTAAGGTGTAATGAATATACCTGCAACCTTAAACATTTTTTCAACCTTAAGGTCGATCCTGTTTGTGCCGGGACCGTAAGCTGAATTAACATAGCCTTTAGTATCGCCGAGGTTAGAGCCGCCGCCAGGTGTGATGTTCTGCATCAGAAGCGGAGTATACGGCCTGCCCGAAGCGAAGGAGAAAAGCACGTTTACTGAGGTTCCCTCGAATACGCCAAGATCACCTTCAGGAACTGTAAAATCAGCATTGATAACACCGGTATGTCTCTGATCGAAATCGAGCGGAGCAATAACTTTTGGCGTTTCGCCGTTTGTATTTCTGAAAGCGGCTGTGGTCGATGAACTTGTAGATGAACCTGTACCTTCAGCTATTGAATAAGTATAATCAATATTAAATGACAAATAACTCAGGCGCGAAACGTTGAGCGATAATGCCACACCTTTGATTGTACCAAAGTCTGAGTTTGACGGGCCATAATATCTTGCTCTCTGGCCGCCTGCTGAGCGGTAGAAGAACCTGGTTTCGTCGTTGATCAGTCCTTTTGTATTCTTATAGAATGCGGTTAAGTTCAGAGCGCCGAAGTTGTCTCCGACAACCTGGCGGAAACCGATTTCGTACTGTGTCGTAACTTCGCTGTTTACATTACCTGTATTAACGCCGAAGTTATCATCTTTTACAAGGTCGTTCAAACTGTTAACTGATGTGTAAACAGTTACGAGAGTCGGCTGCTGAATGAATTTGCCGTACTGGGCGTGGAACACTGTAGACGATGTTACAGGGAATCCGAGTCCGATTCTTGGCGAAATATATTGTTCCGGATCTTTGGTCGTAAAATCTGCAGCGTCAAAATTATTCGGATCGCCGTAGATGAACGGATATTCTTCATTCTTTACAATATCGGCCTTTGAATCAAAATAGTCATACCTGATACCAAGATTGATAACAAGGTCGCTCAATTCAAAACGGTCCTGAACATAGAAATAACCGATAACCGGATTTCTTGGTTTTACTTTCGTAAAGTAATCGTTCGTGTCAGTTCCGGAAACAATTGTTTCAACAAAATTATCGTCAGAAAATTCTTTTCCGGTTATATCATAGCCGAAATAGAAAGGAGTCTGAAGGGCAATTCTTTCTTTCAGCGACTTTGTTTTGTTGTCGATTGAAATCGCAGCAGGGGCAAGGCCAAAGTATCTTAAAGTATTATACTGGAAACCGCCACCGACTTCGAGTAAGTGTTTATCCAACTGGCTGGTGAAGTCCAAATCAGCGGACATAGTTCCGTTGTTCAGTTTTGTATATGAGTTTGAAACTCTTCCTTTTCCATAGAACAACTGAACGGCATCAAGGGATACTCTGGTGCCCTGTGTGGTCACATATGGTGCGTTCCAGGTTGTATCGCCGTAAGCTTCAATATTGTCGAACCATACTCCGTCACCGGATTCCTGATCGAAAAGTTTGTAGCCTAAATTCAAATTCCAGAATGAACTCTTTGTGATGTTCTGGCTGATTCTCGCGCTGTATGAATAGTTACCGGATTTTGTAAGAGGATTATGTTCCGAGTTATTCTTCGCGTAAGAATGTGTATAAGCTCTTGAATCGCGGAAGTTAATGTTCGCGCCTAATCTCACTGAGAAAGGAGACAAATTGTGGTATGTCCTTACAGTGTATCTCCATATGGAAGAGGAGTTATTCGGTAAATAGTTCTGGTTGATACCGGCAGTCGGTATTTCAAGCGGAATCGCTTTAGGATCCGCATCCTTGAACCATCCTCTTTCACCGGAAATAAAGATCGTATGATCATTAACTCCCGGGAAAACCGGGCCGCTCAAATTCATTGTATAAAGGTTATATCCGTAATCATCAGTAAATGATGAACTCATTACGTCGCCGAAAAGAGCGTACTTAGCTTCGCCGCTTTTGGTTGTAACGTTAATGATACCTGACTGGGCCTGTCCGTATTTAGCTTCGTAACCGCCAATCTGGAATGACAGCTGCTCAATAGCGCTGTTGCTCACCTGCGCGTTATTTGCGCCGGTAAAAAGATCGTTCTGCGGTACACCGTCAACGATGTATAAAACTTCGCCGCCGCGGCCGCCGCGTACGTTAATTGTAGCGTTACCGTCAGCTCCGCCGCTTCCTTCTGCCATAACTACACCGGCCTGCAAGCTTGCAAGTTTCTCAACGCCTTTTACAGGCAGCCGGTTAATCTGGTCAGAGTCCAGAACCTTAACGGTATTGGTTGCTTTTTCTTCAAAAAATTTCTTGCCTGTGATGACGATTTCATCAGTGGTAAAACTTGAGCTCAATTCAAGATTAAGATCAAAAGTAATACCCGCAACGATTCTTACGTCTTTCATTATCTTGGTACCGTAACCGACATAGCTGATTCTTACATCGTAAGTACCGGGGATAATATTCAATACGTAGTATCTGCCGTCTGCATCAGTAGCAGCGCCTGATTCAGTGCCTACTATGACGACGTTCGCGCCGATCAGGGGTTCTTTAGTGTCCGCATCAAGGATGCGTCCGCCTATTTTACCTACACCGGACTGCGCAAATACCGGCAGTAAATAAGCCATAAAAGCTATGACTAAGAATATCCTGTAAATGATTCCTTTCATTCGTACTCCACTCCGGATTGTTGAAAGTTAATTTATTAGTGAATTTAGTAAAGTTAATGGACAACTGATCGCCCCTTAAAAGAGAAACGGAACCCACATTCAGAGTTCCGTTCTCTTTAATAGGGCTTAATGCATCGAAATATTATTTAACGAGCATCATTTTTCTTGTTGCTGCCTGGCTTCCGGCTTCTAATTTGTAGATATAGAGGCCTGAGGTCAGTTTAGAAGCGTCAAAGTTAGCGCGGTGTTCACCGGCTTCCATAACGCCGTTAACGAGTGTCGCAACTTCTCTTCCTAACATATCAAATACTTTCAGCGAAACATTAGCTCTGCCTGAAAGATTAAACTGAATAGAAGTTGATGGATTGAACGGGTTTGGATAATTCTGCTTCAATGTGAAAGCAACCGGACCGTTGAAATTTTCTTCAACATCAACAGCCTGAACCGTGAAAGGAACAGCTGCCATATAGATAACTGAAGGGTTAGTGTCAACTATCGGGTGGCCTGAATTGCCTGCTTCATAATGCTGCCATACGAATGCTTTGTAGCTTCCGTTGCTGCCTGCTACGTAAGGAGCAAGATGATGTCCGTCTTCGTTCTTAAGCGGAGTCTGCGTTAAATTCGTAGGAGCGCCCCAGTCGCCGTTAGCTGATCTAACAGACATAAAAATATCTGAGATTGTGTCAGTCGGGGTTGTTCCGTTTGCGTTTGACCATACTGCTACCCAGGCGTTGCCGTCTGCGCTTTTAGCTAACATTGGGCCGGTGCCTGTCTGTCCGATACCAGGGGTAGCGAGACCATACATACCG
>CAIMOS010000054.1 GCA_903843135.1 uncultured Ignavibacteriales bacterium
AGAACGACAACTTCCCAATCTTTGGCAACAAAAGACTCAACTATATGAGACCCGATAAATCCGGCACCGCCGGTGACTAATATTTTCTTTTTTATATCGCCCCCACAAGGGCCAGGACAGTATTAATTAACGGCCTTTCATACAATCACAGTGTTTACATTCCATAGGGAACTGATCACTGTTTTTCATAAATTCGGCAATTTTATCAACAACGTACTTTATCTGCTCCGGCGATAATTCCGGATAAATCGGAACCGCGAAAGAGTCATTACAAGCACAGTTGGATACGGGATAATCTTCATCCTTAGCGTTCAAATAGGCAAAGCATTCCTGGCGATGGAACGGAACTGGATAATAGATCTCAATACCGATTCCGCTATCCTGCAAGAATTTCCTAAGGGCATTACGTTTTTCAACACGAAGAACATATTGATTATAAATGTGGTAATTTTTTACACTGCCGTCACCCGGGTTGTAGACAGCTTTCGGGAGGAGCACTTTGTTCTTTTCATTGAACTCGAGGTGTCCGACGCCTTCCGCAAGACCTACTTCGAGAAAATATTTTGTGTACAGATCTGCATTCTTTCTTCTTGATTCAGACCAGGAATCGAGATGAGGAAGCTTGACACGGATAACCGCAGCCTGAATCGCGTCCAGTCTGAAGTTACCGCCGATTATCTTATGGTAATACTTTGGTTTTCCGCCGTGAACACGCATAATTTTGAGGCGCTCGTATAATTCGGGGTCATTTGTGGTTACTAATCCGCCGTCACCGAAACATCCGAGATTTTTGCTTGGGAAGAATGAGAAACAGCCGATGTTTCCGAAGTTACCAACTTTCACTCCGTCCTTATACTGAACACCTATAGCCTGCGCGCCGTCTTCTACTACATAGAGATTATGTTTTTTGGCAATCTCCATTATCGGGCCCATATCGGCGCTCTGGCCGTAGAGATGTACCGGTACGATCGCTTTAGTTTTTGGGGTTATCTTTTTCTGAAGGTCTTTCGGATCCATATTAAAAGTAAGCGGATCAACATCGGTGAATACCGGGGTTCCATTCAATCTTGCGACAACGCCTGCAGTAGCAAAGAATGAATATGTAGGGACAATTACTTCGTCGCCCTGACCGATATTTAGAGCCATCAGAGCAAGCAACAAAGCGTCAGTTCCGGATGAAACGCCGAGAGCGTATTTACAGCCAAGATAATCGCATAGTTCCTTTTCCATTGCTTCCACTTCGGGACCAAGGATGAACATCTGTGATTCGGCAGTACGAATTAAAGCCTCATCTATTTCTTTTTTGAGAGATAAGTACTGACCTTTCAGGTCTAACAACGGAACTTTCATTATACTACTTCCTTCACAATACCATTGATATACTGATATTTTTTACCCGTTCTGGAGCAGGTGGCGAAGCCATCTTTATCAAAACTAAGTTTTTCTCCGGCTTCGCTCATCCAACCGATTATCCTCGCAGGATTGCCAACAACTAAAGCGTAGTCAGGAATATCTTTTGTTACAACTGATCCGGCGCCTACAAAAGCAAACCGGCCGACTGTGTGTCCGCACACGATTGTGCTGTTAGCACCGAGTGAAGCACCTTCTTTTATTTTGGTGTGAATATAGTAAGCAGCGCCAACCTGCGGGTATTTGCTACGAGGATCCTTGATATTAGTAAAGACCATTGAAGGCCCGCAGAATACGTAATCTTCGAGTTCAACACCTTCATAGACTGAGACGTTGTTCTGAATTTTAACAAAATTTCCAATTGTGACATTGTTACCAACATTAACATTCTGTCCCAATACACATTTTTTACCTAATTTTGAGCCTGACTGAACGTGGCTGAAATGCCAGATTTTTGTGCCTTCGCCTATTTCGACATTTTCATCTACTACGGCGAGATTGTGAACATAATACTTTTTTTCTTCCATCGGATGGAATACCTTTAATTAGATTTTAGATTATTGACAGCAGTTAACCCCTCCTGCGCTTGCTCGAGGATCTTCAAAACTTCAAGAGCGTGCTGACCGTCTGTCAGGGGTTTTTTATTATTTAATATACAATCGTAAAAATGCTTGTGCTCTTCGGCGAGCGGTTGGGAATTCCCGAAATCCACTACCTCATAGTCTGATTCAAATTTTTCAAGATTCCCGTTCACTTTCTTAAAACCTTTAGGATAAAATTTAAGTTTTTCGGTTTTAAGGCTGTCCTCAAATACAAACATTCCTTTTTCACCAATAACAATCAGCCTCTGCTCCTTAAAAGGATGAAGCCAGCTCACAAAGATATGAGCGTGAACATTATTTGGGTAAACTAGGTAAGTGAGGGTTGTGTCTTCGATGTTGTGCTGAACAAGATCAGCGCCTTTGGCGAAGACTGAGATGGGATCAGAACCGGTGAGGTGTTGAATAATTGAGATATCGTGGGGAGCAAAACTCCAGAGAATATTTTCTTCGCTGCGGATAGTACCCAGGTTTAACCTGTTACTATATATGTATTGAAGCTTCCCTATCTTGC
>CAIMOS010000055.1 GCA_903843135.1 uncultured Ignavibacteriales bacterium
TATAAAAAAGAAAGTTAAGAGATAATTCTCCCCTCCTAAAGAATTTTGGGTAAAGATTCAGTTCACTTACTTTCAGGTTTCACGTATTGTTCGATACCATCCCACATTTCCAAAGTTCCATCTGAACGGCATATTCTTAAATGCCACCGGATAATCACTTGAACCAAAAACTGACACTGAAACTGACACTGTTACTGATACTGATACTGTTAATTTTTAATTCCATATTCTAAAATGCCACCGAATAATCACTTGAACCATCCAATCCGGGGTCGTCTTTGTATTGACGATTTGTCTTTCTACAATTATTTTATTCCAACGGAATCAGTATCGTGAATAGTTATTGCCATATTGTTCCCTGCGGCCTTCGCGTAAATCTTTGTGCCTTTGCGTTTAGGGATCATTGAAAATCCATCGGATCAGAGTAATCAGCGTGCTATCCCCAAAAATCAAACCACCTCCGCTTAAAAATCTGCACCCAGCGAAAAATAGAACACAGGCTTTGAGAACGATGAACCGATATACGGCCAGGCTGTGTCAAACCGCAGAAGGAAATAAAGGAAATAAAATCTCGCACCGACACCGGTTCCCATCAACAAGTCCTTCGCGACGGTATTCCCGTAAGCATCTTTAGCAAAGAACTGTGCTTTTGTATTTCGCGTCCACGAAGTTCCTGCATCAAAGAAAGCCACACCCTGGATATCACGGAACAGTACGGGCAATGCGCCGGTAACCAGATAACGGATGAGAGGGAACCTGAACTCGAGATTAGCGAGCCCGAACCTGGTTCCGATCCTTTCAGCGTAGTTGAACCCCCTTAAAGGATAAACTCCAGTTAAGAACGCAAAGTCCGACGGCGACTCGATAGGAACATCCGTGGTCGCGAACCTGCGGTTAATCCAGTTTTCAATTCCGCCCAGGAAAAATCGCTGCGGGTTTTTTCCGCCGGAGTATCCGCCGGAGAAACGGTACGCGAATGAATAATCTCCCCAGAACCTGAAGTAGTGCCTGAAGTCGCCAAGAGTCGAATAGAAACCATACGGGGTTGCTTTAAGGTCGGCGTTTCCGAAAACTTCAAATCTGTAGCGCATACCTTCAATCGGCGCTGTATATCCGAATATTGTGTTGTCCTTGACGAATGCGAGCGACGGAACAAAAAACGATATCTTTTGTATAGGGTCATTAGGGTCATCCAAATTTTCCGTTGATACATTCAGATAATTCAGCCCGCCCTCAAACCTGTAAAACCGGCTGACAGGATAAACGAACGACGCGGCAACACCGTAATTACGGAACCGGAATAACTCCTGCGGCCTGCCGGTGCGCTGCAGAATAAGGAACCTTGCCGTATGAAAACCCTGGACCCCAATATCTAACTTTTCCGGCAGGTAGAAATACGCAAGGCCGTAATCGCTGTTCTTCAGGTCTATCTGAAGGCTTGTCTGACCTATAATACGGTGGTTGCCGAGCATATCACTGAATGATATCACCGTGGTACCCAGCAGCCCGTACAGCGAACTGAACCCCGCGTTTGCATATACAATATCGGGCGAGAAAGTGATCTTATACTTGTTAACTTTATAGTTTCCGCTTTCGTCCAGGTTATTATCTGCAAAAACGCTGTTTGTGGAGTCCCCCTCCTTTTCATTATAATATTTTCCTTCGCCAAAAATATAATTACTGTACTCAGCCGTGGTAGAATCACTGCGTGTTGAAGTTGTATCGACAACCTTACCGGTGGCTATCAAAAAAGAAGAGGAGGTTGATTCCGCGGAATCGGTTACTTCTTCTTTTGCAACTTCGGTTTTGAGGCCGCCGTTGTTAAGCAGGCGGTCCATATAATTGGTTGTTTTAAGCGTGGCCGGGCCGGCCTTTGTTTCAAACGGATTACTCATCAGAAAAATACTGTACGCTGCCTGGTACATCGATGAAAAAACCAGTTTCTTGCCGTCTTCGGAAACGGACAACTGGTAGATCGCGTTGAGCGAATTGGTAACAGGCAAAAATGAGTTTCTTCCCTGGTCTGTGGAATCCGGGTCAACCTTTGTCAGGTCTTCTTTATAAATATTGTTAATTCCGTTCATATCTGATATAAACAGAAGCGACTTGCCGTCAGGTGACGGAAGCGGGGATGACTCATCGCTGTCGGGAAGATTGGTGAGCCTCCGCATTTTCTTTGTTTCGAGCGAGATTGAGTAAATGTCATTCTGCTTATAATTGGTGTTATACATCCTGATTTTTTCCCCCTCAGGAAGATTGATGTTACTCCCTCGGTCAGAAGCGAAATACAAAGTTTTTCCGTCACTTGACCAGGCAACATCACCGTCGCTGAAGAGATCATTAGTCACATTAAGGGTGGTACCGTCACTTGAATTATATATGTAAATATCAGATTGCGAACTTGTATGCCCGGAGAATGCTATCCTGTTGCTGTCCGGTGACCAGTGCACCCCGGTAATCCCGTCAAACTTAAGCGGTAGCGTAGTAACATCCTCGCTTTCAACATCAATTATGTGAAGAACATCGTAACCGCTGCTTTTTGCGGAGAGAGCGACTTTCTTCCCGTCCGGTGACCAGCTTAAACCGGGCGTCAAAATATTAAGTTCTTCAAAATCAGCCGTACGGCTTCCTTTGATTAACCTTTTAATAATTTTGCCCTCTGCCGCGTCCATCAGGTAGACATCAAAGAAGTAATCGCGGTTAGAGATAAATGCGATCTTGTCTCCCTGGGGAGAAATGGCCGGACTGGTATTATAAAACCCGCCGTCTTTGCGGTGGTCAGTCAGCCTTTTTGAAAACTCATCGGGATCCTTATACTCTTTTATGTCGGGCCAGAATTCCCTCTTAATGTCCTTGCGCCATCTCTCATTCAGTTCTTCTACCGTAAGTCCGAGTGTTGATTTAAATCCTTCTTCAAAGTTTCCTTTGCTTTTAATTTTATTTAACAGTTCTCCGATTTTTTCATCGCCGTATTTTTTTGCGATATAACTGAACACAGACTGCCCGCCGCGGTAAGCAAAGTAGCCGCCAAGCTCTTCAATATCCGGAAGATATTCGCTTGTGGCAGCATCGCGGATGAACATATCCGTGTTGGTGTCCCAACCGAGTGATAAATACTCTGCAAGGCCTTCACTGAACCACAGAGGCACACGGATATTTACATTATTGGAGATGATGTTCTGGACCGATCCGCCGTAAAACATATCATTCATCACGGCGTGGACAAGTTCGTGATGAACAACGTGGCGGAACATTTTGTAATTTCCGTTGAAAGGAAGCACGACTCTGTTTTTGAAAAGCTCCGTAAAGCCGCCTATTCCCTCAGTGAGGTATTCGTCGGTTACGTTTGTTTCCTGGAAGTCATTCTGGGAGTTATACAGGATAACAGAGATACGATTGTTGATACGGAAGTTCATCTTCTCTTCGATGGATGTAAGCGCGTCTTCCGCGGCTTTCGCGGCAAACTCCGTGATCTTTGAACCGCTCTGGTTAAAGTAAATATCGAAGTGCTTGGTCTGGATGAAGTACCACGTAAAATCTTTGTACTGAACTTTGTTCTGTCCGAACTGCGCCAAAGCCTGGACCGAAAAAAACATACAAAATAATGTTACAAAAAACGATTTCTTGATCATTGCGTAACCTGCCGTATATCTGTCTTTATAATTGATCTGTTCTTAAAAAATAATAATGCGTTTAACTTAATTAAAAATCAATGTTTTTAATTTGCCGTGAAAAACAATGAACCTGCGCGTTGAAAGCCCTAACCGCAAAGACGGAAAGTTATACGCAAAGGCCGCTAAAATATATTCAGCTCTATCGTCCGGATACCGTTCACTCTGTAGATTCGATACTTTCCGGATCAGCGGAAATCAGCAAAATCTGTGTCATCAGTGTGTTATTCCCCCTCAACTCATTCCCCCTACTCCACCGGAATAAAATCCAGTTCGCTCCGTTCGCTGTCAATCTTAATCAGTTTAACCTTAAGCTTATCACCTAAGGTAAATTTTTTCCTGCGTGATCTGCCGCGCAGGCAGTAATTCTTTTCATCATACACATAATAATCATCATCCAGGTCCCGCATCGGCACAAGCCCTTCCGCAAGGACGTCTATTAGTTTTACAAAGAATCCGAAATGTGTAACACCTGATATTACGGCCTCGAATTCATCTCCGAGTTTCTCCTTCAGGAATTCTATCTGCTTCAGTTTAACTGACAATCTTTCCGCATCCACGGAAGTCCTCTCCGTACCGCTGATATGCTCACACAGATCATCCAGTTTTCCTTTTGAATAAAGCGCTTTTTTGTTTCCGTTCAGATGATTATGCAGAATTCTGTGAACAAGCAAGTCCGAATAACGGCGTATCGGTGAAGTGAAATGAGTATAATGCTTAAAGCAGAGCCCGTAGTGGCCGATGTTATCCGCGGAATAAATTGCTTTCGCCATCGACCTTATCGCAATTTCATTAACCAGCGTTTCTTCCGGCTTTCCCTTGCTTGCTTCAATTAATTTATTCAGTTCCTTCGGGTCGTTGATTGTATTACCGTGCGTCTGATAACCGAGGCTCCGCACGAAGTGCAGAAAGTCCCTCAGTTTTTCAGGATCCGGCCTGTCGTGTATCCTGTATAAGAACGGGACTGAATGCTTTCCGCTCTGCGCGGAAGAAACCGCTTCCGCCACAAGAACATTCGCGAGAAGCATAAATTCCTCAACGAGCATATTGCTGTCCTTAATCTCGCGCTTGATTATCTTCAGCGGTTTGCCCGTATCGTCAAGAATGAATTTTACTTCAGCGGAGAAGAAATTTATACTCCCCTTTTTCATTCTTTTAACACGGAGCTGTTTTGCAACTGAGTTTAGTTTTCTAAGTTCGTCAGCAAAGTCGCCGTCTTCACCATCCAGGATCTTTTGTGCTTCTTCGTAAGTGAACCGTCTGTCGCTGTGAATGATACTTTTACCGACTGTATGGCTGATATGCCTTCCGCGCGGCGTCATTTCGGCAATAACAGAGAAAGTCAGCCGGTCCTGGTCCGGCACAAGCGAGCAGATGCCGTTAGATAATTTTTCGGGCAGCATCGGGATCACAGATCCGACAAGATATGTGCTGTTGCCTCTTATCGTTGCTTCCTTATCAAGCGCCCCGTCCATCGGGACGTAATGCGAAACATCCGCTATATGTATTCCGATCCTGTAATTGCCGTTCTCCAGAATTTCAATCGACAGCGCGTCATCAAAATCTTTCGCGTCATCCGGGTCAATTGTAAATGTCGTGATACCGCGACAATCAATCCTCTTCGCGATTTCTTCTTCCGCTATCTCTGCGTCAATTTTTTCTGATTCCCTGACTGCTTCTTTCGCGAATGAAACAGGCAGATCAAATTCCTTTGCAAGCGCAATTGCGTCTGTCTGAAGTTTCTCTTTTCCGGTCAGGATCTCCAGCACTTCGCCTGTCGGACTCAGTTTTGGATTATCCCATACAATATTTCCGACAATAACGTGCTGCCCTTCTTTCGCGTTATTCAGCAGTTCCGCCGGGACGTAAATGTCCCTCTCTATCTGCGGAATTTCAGGCGATATATAATAAAGCGAATTGGCCCGCATCAGTCTTCCTGAAAGCCGGGTATGTTTGCGCTTCAAAACCTTGAGGATTTGCCCCTCGGCTTTGCTCTTTTTCTTTTTCTGACGTGCGACTAAAAGCACTTCCACAAGATCCCCGTGAAATGCCGTACCGAGATTGCGGGCCGGTATAAAGATATCGTCCATCTTTCCGCTTCGCGGGATAACAAATCCATAACCTGAGGGATTGACCTCAAGCGTCCCCACCATTTTATTTTCATTCCCTCTGTTCAATTTAAATTTCTTTCCTTGTTTAAATAAAAATCCTTCTTCCGATAACCGGAAAAGGACCTGCTTAAGCGATGCGTAAGCTTCTTCCGAAGTTATGCCCAGCTTCTCCGCGAGCATTTTTGACTTAACGACCTGCTCGGGGTTTTTTGTAAAATAATTCTTTACTGCCTGTACCATCAGAACTCAAACCTGTATTTAATTGCCACTTCGTTTATCATCTCACTCGGATCATCGGTGTTCGTTACCGCTTCTTTTCTTTCAACACGGAAAATAAAATTTTCAATGATTGGGTACTCAATGCGTATGTTTGCCGCTGAGAAATCCTGCAGTACGTTGGTAGAACCGCCGACGGTGTATTTCATCTTTTTAAACCGGCCTGACAAATTAAATTTGGTGGCGGTGCCAAGGCTCCTTATCTCGATGTTGCTGACATACTCACCAAGATAATTTTTGATTAAGCTGCCGAGCAGAGAACCCGCCACTGAAGTACCCATACCGGTGATAGTGTTCATTGTATTGGTCTTTTCCTGCGACGTCAGGTCTTTCTTAAACTTGCTTGTAAGTATGAACCATACCGCGTCAGCTTTATCGTATTCAGTGGAAGCCTTGTCGTTACGGATATTCGCGGTTCCGTAGTAAACAAGAATATTATCTTCAAGCTGGCTGAAGTTTTTGTATAAGTCGTTCAGCGGGCCCATTAGTTTCATTCTTACCGCAACCTCTGTCTCCTTCACCGTACCAAGAGAATCGGTCGGAGCATAATAATCTTTATACTCGGCGGAAATGTCTAAGTTGGGATTTGTAACTTCAGTTTCGAACCTGATGCTCCCGGTCGCGGTAAATGTTTTTATGAATTCGAGAGTTGAATTTTCCAGAAGTTTTAATTCACCCTGCAGTGACTGAATCCCTTTTACGCGCGAAAAATTGATATCGCCGGACAATTTCGCGTTCAGCCTCTGATTGGCTTCTTCCGAGAAAATAAAATCAACAGACGCTTCATTACGTATCTGTACGTTAACAATTACATCAAGATTAGAAGCTGCTTTGCCAGCCGTATTCGATGTATCAGTTGATTCCTGTTTACGGCTCAACAGTTTTTCGATTTCCTGGTCACGCGCGGTCTTTACGATCTCCCTGGTGATAAAGCGGTAAAGATAATTTGAAGAAGCTGAAGAGTAAGCCGACTGCGCGGGCGGGAATTTAAGATTCGCCTGGATGACCTTAAGCGGTAATACAAGTGCGCTGTTTCCTTTATCCGATGAAAAGACAACGTCGCCGTTGGTTTCAAGGAAAAGATCCCCATACATTTCAGGTATCGCGCTCCGTGATTCAGCGGCAAGTACCGTAAGGTTACCGTTCAGCCTCAGATCAACGGTAGTGTTGCTCAGGTCCTTAAAAACTATTTTACCTGTGCCTCTCATCGTTCCTGAATTTTTTACGACTCCGGCATTTTTCAGGACCACTTCATTTATCCGAAGCTCGTCTTTAGTAAGATCAAGAGAAGCGCTCGCGGAATAATCAAGGGCATTCTGTTCAAGCGTAAAAAACGCATCCCGGAGAACTACCGAGCCGGAACGTATCATATTATTGTACGATCCGGAAACAGCGATGTCCGACGTAAGGTACCCTCGAAGATTCCTGACAAACGGGACTGTGTTAACCAAAGATTTTAGATCGAAATCCTTTGATACTACTTTTACGGATAACGGCTTATCTCCCGGGAGCCGCTCGCTTACCCTTCCAAGCGACAAATTCAACGGCAGTATACCGGCTATATTAAATCTGGCGCTGTCGAAGGTCGCGTTTTTATCTATGAAGCGTAAATCGGTTAGAATTTTTTCAGCCGAGTAATCGACAAATCCTTTTAGCGTACCGAAATTTGTTTCCTTATAAGTTAGGCTGTCAACTCCGATAAGCAAGTTAATGAGAGGCGCGGTGAACGAACCATTGACCCTGCCTGCGGCATTAAGGTCATAATCGATAACCTCGGAAGCCGGAAGCCCGATAAGATTATAACTTATGTCATATCCTTTGAAATTCGAAGCGGTAATGTTAAGGTCCTGTGAACCTTTTTCCGAAATGTAGCCGTCGATTTTAAGGGACGAATTTCCCCGGACCAGTTCGCAATTCTTAATATAAAAGTTTTGATCGCGGTAACTCAGGTTAATCGTGTTTTTGTTCATCATAGAGAAGCCTTTGTATCCGCCGGTTATTTTCTCAATTTCCGCCGTAAGGTAAGGTCCTGTTGCATCTATATTGGTTTTAAGTCCGAAGTCCGCGATATTGTTATAATCCGCCTTAGCATCAATAAAGATCCTGCCTTTTTCAAATTTCAGTTCAGCCCTGGAACCGTTCACATCATTCCCGTTAATATGAAATCTGTTTACATCGGCGTCAAATAACATTTCCGGATGAGCGGGTCCCTTAATATTCTTTTCACGCTTATAACTTATTCCCAGCGTTGACTTGTCTCCGAATGTGACAATATTTTTATTTTCAGCGGAGAAGAAATCAAAATTAAAATCTAAATTTATCCTGAAGGCAGAGCTGTCATTCCTGATCCGGCCCGAGACTTCACCGTCAAGATCGAATTTAGTATTGTCGGTAAAAGATGCAAAAGGCGTAAGGTCTTTCACCTTGATGCTGAATCTCATATCTGAGAAAGGATGATTCACAGATGCAGATGCAGGTGCAGGCGATACAATTGGTTCGGTTTTTACCAGATCTTTTACCGGTTTGTTGCCGGGCAGATATTTACTGACAGTAGAATCAATATAGCCGGCTATATGGCCCTGTTCCTCTATGATTGCATTAATAATATCGACATAATTGAATTTACCGGATATTTCAATATCTCCGATATTGGAGATCAGAGTAACGTTCTTATTACCTGCTTCGCTAGCGCGGATGCTCAGATTTGCCTTGGTATCCGTGATAGGTTTATCATAAAAGTTACTCTTGTTAAGCGTAACTTTAAGGTAGGCGTTAAGTTTCTCGGGATCAAGGCTCTGCCCCTCCCCTTCGATATGAAGGTTCAGATTTGTATATAAAACAGTATCGGGGATCAGACCATTGAGGTTGAATGAACCGGCATCAAGAACAAATGAATAAAATGGATTGTCCGGCGACTGCAGATTCAGTTCCGCGAGGAACGAGAGTGTATCCGGCCCCGCCGCGCCGGTGTATAATCCGGCACGGAGCGCCTGATCGCTCAGTTCTGCGTCAATCAAAAGGTTATTAAATCTTTTTCTTCCCAAAACGAGCTGATCCCCACGCATAGTAGCGGATATCTCCGCGGTTTTAGGGGAGAATCCTTTTCCTTCAACCTCGATGTCACCGGTAAATTCTACCGGGTATTTTGTCAACCGCGTTATATTAAGATTCTTGAGTCCCAATGAGACCTGGTATTCTGACACCTCGGGCATAAAATTAAATTTTGACCCTCCTTCTAATAAACCGCTTGGTGTTCTGACTTTATAAGAAGTAATAAAATTGAGCGGGTGCCCGTCGAATGTCAGCGTATCAAAATCCGCGTCTTCAAATCCGGTGACCTCGGGGATACCGTAAACCGGCAGCAATGCAATCACATCTTTCATATATATTTTAGAATTTGATGCTTTTGCATTGATGTAGAACTTGTCGAACTTCGTTACGTTCTGAAGGTACCCGGTTATATTAAGCCGTGAATCAAGGTATTTCAGAGAAATCTCATTCACACTTAACTCATCAAGCGTACCTTCGCCCCTGATAACGCCGTGAACCTCCCCCTTCAGCATATCGGTAGAACTGATGAAGGAAGTGAGATCGTCGAAGTTAAATCTATTTGCGGTCAGGTCAACGCTAAGGGGAGCGGCGTTGAGTTCCTTCAGTGAAAAATCTTTGAAAATGTTGAACTTATTTATTGATGCATCAAGCGATAAATCCGAAAGGTTAGTGTTGACCGTAAGCCCGCTGACGCTGATATTATCCTTGTCTACTTTGAAATTGCCTTTCAACTGATTCAGATTGAAAAATGTCAGATTCGGCGAGAACCGGAAATCTCTCACGGTAACATCATAAAGCTTCTTTCGTATGTCAATCATCGCGGAGAGATTCAGATTAAGATCACTTATCCTGAAATCAGAAAGATCCATTGAATTGTAGTTCGCGGTACTTTTGACTTTATTATAATCAGCGATAACAAAATTAAGCGCCGCCACACTTACATTCTTTATATCGAGCCGGAACAGGAACTGAGAGGAGGCTGTGTCCTTCTCAGAGGGCGGAAGGATTTTAGAGATATTATACACTCCGTTGGAATCCGCGATCAGATTAATCTTTGCGTGGTCGAGATATACGGTACGAACTACGATGGTCCGTTTAAGTAAAGCGTGCGGGGAGTATTTAAGCCCCAATGCCCGGAAAGAGACTACGGTGTCCTTTTCGGCGGAAAGCAGGGTTAAGTCTTTTATATAAAAGGAGGTAAAAAGTGTTCCGCCGATTTCACCGATCGAGATTCTGCCGTGGATGGAAGAGTTAACCTGTTCTTCAATAACTTCCCGGAGATAATTCTTAAACCACGCTGTCTGTGTGAAGGCGCCGAAAGAAAGGAGCAATAAAAACAGTCCGGTGACTATCCCTAAAAATACATTTACGGATATGTGGAATTTATGGAACCTGTTCCGGACCCGTTTAATTGCGTCGGCGGAATTCAAGGAGAATATCTCTCAATGATGGTTTGAATAATATTGGTTGTCGAACTGGGATTGACAAATTCAATTGTCTGAACCTTACCGCCGTTCGCTTCTACAACATCCCGACCGACAATTTTATCTAAGGGCCAGTCCGCGCCTTTGATAAGCACATCGGGGATGAGGGCCGAAATTATTTCGAACGGCGTGTCCTCTTCGAACAGGGTAACGTAATCAACCGCTTTAAGTGAGGAAAGCAGAAATCCGCGCTCCTCCTGAGGAACTATCGGGCGCTTTTCGCCTTTGATTCTCCGCACTGAAGCATCTGAATTAAGCCCTATTATCAGGACATCACCGGATGATTTTGCTTTTGTGAGATAATCGACGTGTCCTGCGTGAAGAATATCAAAACATCCGTTTGTAAATACTACATTCTTTCCGGAAGCTTTAAGTTCTTTTCTTATCGCAAGAATTTCTTCGCGTGACTTTAGTGCGCTCATTGGTTTTCCGTTGCGACTTCTTCAAATAGTTTATTTACTTCGATAGGCACAATGCCTACTTCCTCGCAAACGAGTCCGCCGGCAAAGTTGGCAAGGTATGACGCTTCCACTATATCAGCCCCGGCCGCCAGAGCGATAGTGAGCGTGGAGATGACCGTATCGCCGGCTCCGGAAACATCGGCTACGTGGCGCGCTTTTGTCGGCATCCTGCGCGGCGCTTTATCTTTTTCGAAAATCATAATTCCTTCTTCGCTCAGGGTAAGGAGAACATATTTCGCGTTAAGCCTCTCAAGGAGAGTATTTCCTGCAAGTATCTGATCTTCCTCAGTTTTGATTTTCATACTCAGCACATCGCCTGCTTCTTTTCTGTTAGGTTTCATTACCGTAACATTTTTGTAGTTAAAGAAGTTTGTGAATTTAGGGTCGACGGTCACCAGTTTATTCTTATTATTCGCGATTGCAATGACGCTCTCGATTATATTCGGTGTCAGAACGCCCTTATTATAATCCTGCAGTATCACCGCATCGAGCTTGTCAATATGCTCTTCAAGTTTTGCGATAAGCAATTTTTCAGTCTCAGCATCAATATAAGAAGTATGTTCTTTATCAATTCTTACTACGTGCTGATTATGAGCGATTACCCTGGTTTTGGCAGTGGTCGACCTGTTATCAACACGAATAAGCCCGGCATCCGTAATCCCGGCATCCGCGAGAAGGTTGGTGAATAATTTTCCGTAAGAATCATTTCCGATTACACCGAACGGAACCGGCACTCCGCCGAGTGTCGCTATATTTAATGCGACATTAGCTGCTCCGCCGAAGCGGTGGAATTCATCATCAACTTCAACAACAGGAACAGGCGCTTCCGGGGAGATGCGTTTTACGGTGCCCCAGATATAGCAGTCCACCATCATATCACCCACAACAGCAATTCTTTTGCCTTTGAGGTTAGTTCTTATTTCTTCCTGTCGTACCTTGGTTAGCTTTATCATTTTTCTTAACTGAGTTTTTTGTATTTATGTCCGCGGCCCACTGGGCAAAGGGGTTAAATATCCGGACTTGCCATAAACCGACTTCGGTGCCGAGCCACAGATATTTGCCGTCAAAGTACATCGCGGTAATATTGTTAGTGCCTAATTTAATTTCTTCCATTTCAATCGGAAACGGTTCGCCTGTCAGTCTGTTTATGAGGATCAGGCCTTTGCTTTTTTCAAATTTATTTTCAATATCAAATTCGTAAACCGATATCCAGATGTAGTTCCCTGTCAGCGCAAGCGCCCTGATACCGTTCGCGGGAAGACCGGTCTTGGTATCAAACTTGTCCCACGTGGCGCGCCTGTTGAATCTGTATAAGCCTCCGAGATTAAATTCGGGGCGTTCCCTGGTTACAAATTCTTCTGTCCCTACCCACACAAACGATTTATTGATCAGCAGACGAGAGATTGAAACCGACTCGCCGTCGCCGCGGAAACTTCCGCTCTTATTGTTATAATAAGTAAAAGAATTTTTTGACTCAATGCTCAGAGTATTGTCGTACTTATATAACCCCGACTCTGTTCCGACCCACACCCAGCGGTCATTTTCGATATCGATTGTTTTTATTGTGTTCGACTGTGCGTCCCCCTGATACGTCAGGTCGTAATCATCAAATCTCTGTGTCCTGACATTGAATGTGGAAAGATTTTTGAACCGGCCAATATATAATCGCTGCTCGGTACTGCTGTATGCGAGCGCACGAATCCAGTTGCCGTATTCTCCCCCGGCGGCGAATTTCCTTTTGCGCCACTGGTTATTATTTCGCGTTATTGTTATTAGCCCGTCACTCGTACCTGCCCATATATAATCATCACTGACTGCAACGCAGTAAATAAAATCACTTTCGATATTTTTATACTGCGACGAATAAGTTTCCCATTTTTCGGTGGCCCTGTCATACATATAGATTCCCTTGCCGTATGTGGCTATCCACACTTCATCTTTCCAGTCGATTATCGATGTAACATTCGATATTTCAGGAACGCTGGTGAAGAAGGTCTGCGCCTGCGCATATACTGCAAATAATAAAAACAGGATTGCGGTGGACTTAATTTTCATCAGAGAACCCATCGTATGAATTAAACAGAGCAGTTACTGTTTTCAATAGCTTTCCTGTTCGGTCGGGAATTTGGAATTTTTAACATCTTCTGTATACTTCCGGACTGCATTTTCAATTTCGTTTGTCAGGTCCGCGTAATGCCTGACGAATCTCGGCTGAAAATCCTTATTCAGGCCGAGCATATCCGGCGTAACGAGGATCTGGCCGTCGCAATACATCCCCGCGCCGATTCCGATTGTCGGTATCTTAAGTTGTTTAGAAATTGTCTGTCCGAGTTTAGCCGGGATTTTCTCAAGCACGATGCAGAAAGCTCCGGCTTCTTCAACAATCTTTGCGTCATTGAGTATTTCGGCAGCCTCTTCTTCGGTTGTGCCTCTCTCCCTGTAGCTTCCGAACTGGTGTATGCTCTGCGGCGTAAGCCCAACGTGTCCCATAACCGGGATTCCGGCTGAAGTAATTTTATGAATTGCATCTGCAACATTTTTTCCGCCTTCGAGCTTCACTCCGCCTGACGGCGTTTCTTTCATAATCCTTCCCGCGTTCCTGAAAGCTTCATCCGCTCCCGGCTGATAAGACATAAAAGGCATATCGGTTATGATCATAGCCCTCTGCACGCCCTTGGCAACCGCTTTGGTATGATAGATCATCTCATCCATCGTCACGGGAAGTGTGGTTGAATTTCCCTGGAAAACATTGCTTAACGAATCGCCGACGAGTATCAGTTCAACGCCTGCGTTATCGATCAGTTTTGCTGTAATAAAATCGTATGCAGTAAGGGCAGATATCCTGATTCCTTTCTGCTTCATAATCATAAATGTCTGTGTCGTGATCTTCCGGAATTGCCCTTGTGAGCTCATAAAACTTCACTCTCTTTCAATTTGTCATTTGCAACTTCGGTTTTATCCAAAGTTGTGAACTTTGTATTGTAGTACTGTTCCATTCCCTTCAGCAATGCCGACTTAAGCCTCTCATAATCAACTTCCCCCGTAACTGAGGAGATATCTGTAGTTGATTTATCCAGCTCATTCAAAACCGATTGCTTTTGCTCTTTGTCGAGTGCCAGATAACGCGTAATGTTCTTATGATACGGCCCGCATAAAATCGAACCGTGCTGAAGAATTTTATTTCCGGATTTTCTCTGCGCACTGCCGACAATCTTTCGGTTATCGAGTTTTAATTCGCTCCTTGCGGCAGTAGAGAAACAGGCGATGCCTCCTCCGTTCCGGTATAGATTCGCGAAGTCCGGCTGTGCCTGTTCAAGCGCTGCTGATGACAACGCGGGATTGTAAATGCCCAGGCCGGCCTGAAGCGCGGAATTTATGTCTTTATAAATCGTATGCGGCGTTGATCTGTTTGCGAGACAAACAGAAACTGAATAGGTCAGTTCTTCAGCGTGCAGAATTGCCCGCCCCCCTGTGGGGCGTTTCACCACATCGATATCATCACGCTCGGTTTCATTATAATCGACTATATCATAACTCTGGTTCGCACCAAGTGAAATGCAGTACGGGGTCCACCTGTAAAGCCTGAAGTAAAACTCATCCTCAGCGCAGTTTGATGAAAGCCGGACATCAAGGTCCATATTGAAGGAACCGCTTTCCGCACCGGAATCTATGAAATAGAATTTCAATTTATTTTATTCCTGGTGGCCGGTCTTTTTACCGACAAGTCCGCGTTTACTTTTTGCAATAAAAGCAAAAATTTCATCGATAAGAGGATCGGGCGGAAATTCGTTTACGATCTTTTCTTTGGCCTGGGAAATGTTGAAATGAGGACTGTAAATAATATTGTAAACTTTTTTCAGCAGTTCAATTTGTTCGCGTGAGAAACCGCGGCGGCGGAGTCCGACTACATTGAGCCCTTCGTACTTCAGCGGTTCACCCGCGCAAAGAATGAACGGAGGCACGTCCTGAACGGCGCGGAAGCCGCCGCCGATCATAACGTGTTTCCCTACATAACAGAACTGGTGCACGGGGCTGAGTCCGCCGATTATCGCCCAGTCATCAACGTGAACGTGGCCCGCAATCTGCACGCCGTTTGCAAGTATGCAGTTGTCTCCGATAGTTGTATCGTGCGCGATATGCGAGTATGCCATAAGCAGAACATTGCTTCCGATCTTAGTCATCTTCGTTGCTTCTGTTCCGCGGTGAAGTGTTACAAATTCGTGAATCGTGGTGTTGTCGCCTATGTAAACAAAAGTCTGCTCATCCTTGAATTTTAAATCCTGGGGACGGTGTGCCACTGAAGTTCCCTGGTATATCTTTACGTTCTTACCGATTCTGGCCCCATTGTATATACAAACTGACGGCCCTATAAAAGTTCCGTCGCCGATCTCAACGTCATCCTGGATATACGCGAACGGGGAAACGGTAATGTTATCGCCCATTTTTGCGTTTGGGCTGACGACTGCGGAAGAATGAATATTGTTCATTTGCTGCTTCTGTTATATATGTGCTTAATAATATCTATTGTCTTGTTTCTCTGTCAACTACCCCCGCCATAAAATCTGCTTCTGCTACTAGTTGTCCGTCCACGAATGCTTTTCCGGACATCATCACAACCTTAGCCTTTTTCTGCTTCATTTCAACTTCCAGCACGAGCTGATCGCCCGGCACAACCGGCTTCCGGAACTTCGCGTTGTTGATCTGCATAAATACAACAAGCTTTGTTTCCGGATCAGGTATGCTGTTAAGTAGAAGTATTCCGCCTGTCTGTGCCATTGCTTCGATAATCAACACACCCGGCATTATCGGCTGGCCCGGGAAATGTCCGGCAAAGAAAGGTTCGTTGATGGTAACGGATTTGACGCCTACTACCTTTTTATCCATATCAAGATTTGTAATCTTATCAACGAGCAGGAACGGATAGCGGTGCGGAAGTATTTTTTCAATCGCGTTTACGTCAAAAACAACTCCCTCAACCTTAACGTGCTGATATTTTTTAACAAGCTTTTTCTGCTGGTAAAGTTTGCGGATCATTTTCGCGAATTCGACATTCGCCATATGTCCGGGGCGCGCGGCAAGTATCTGTGCTTTTATCGGTGCGCCGATAAGCGCCAGGTCGCCGATCATATCCAGAAGTTTATGGCGGACCGGCTCATTCCTGAAATTCAGCTGTTTGTTATTCAATATCCCGTTCTCGCCGAGAGTGACTTTTTGCTGAATGCCGATTTTTTTACTAAGGTTATCGAGTGCGTGCTGGTCCATCTGCTTGTCAACAATTACGACCGCGTTATCAATATCGCCCCCCTTGATCAAACCAAGCTTTGAGAGCTGCTCAACTTCACTGAGAAAACAAAAAGTCCTTGCAGGCGCGAACTCTTCAACAAATTCTTTTTCAAGATCAAACATTCCCGTATGCTGGCTGCCGAGCGCAGGATTCTGGTAGTCAACCATAACAGTTATTCTGTATGCATCAAGAGGCAGAGCAACGATATCAATCTGTTTTGCTTCATCGTGGTATGTTACTGTCTGGTCAATAACAAGGTAATCCTTCGGCGCATCCTGGCTAACGATTTCGGCCTTAAGGAGTTTCTCCACATAGGGCATCGCGCTTCCGTCACCGACCGGCGGTTCGATTCCGTTCAGCTCGATTATGATATTATCTATCTGCAGGCCCGTAACAGCGGCAAGAACGTGTTCCACCGTATGCACCCGTGCTTCCCCGATTTGTAAGGTTGTACCTCTCGATACATCCACCACATAATCCGCAAGGGCAGGGATTTCCGGATTGCCGCCAAGATCAGTACGGACGAATCTGATGCCGTAGTTTTCCGGCGCTGGCCTGAATACCATTGTACAGTTCACACCGGTGTGAAGGCCGATTCCTGTCATCGAAACGGGATGTTTTATAGTTCTTTGCTGTTCAATCATCTATCAGAATTTCCTTAAATAATAGAAGTAATTAAAATAACTTAGTAATTTACTAATAGATAGGCGGAATTACAACATAAAGGCTATTTTGCAGATGCGCTAAGTTATTGCAAAACAATGAATTAATAAAAGTTTTGGCGCTAAACGAGTATACAGGCCATAAGTGGTATTATTTCGACAATATTCCTTAAATTTGGTCTTTTAATTATCGGACTGATGGATCCTCTAAATATAATCATAGGAATTAATGTACTCGCCCAGTTCGGCGCTCACTATACCGGCGCCAAACAGGGACTCCGCGCGGCAATGGCTGAAGTGAAGGATAAACCTAAAGGCTTTCTCCAGAAGTATCCTCCCTACCTCGCGGCGCTGATACTGCTGCTCGTAATTCTCGGACTTTTCAAGATCGGCGTTTTTGACTACTCCGAAGGCAATCGTACATTACGGATTACCGGACTCATAGTTTATCTCAGCTTCAGTTGGCTGCAGATACTCTGTTATAAATCGATGGGAGATTTTTATTCCCAGGATGTGGTTGTTTTCAAGAAACATAAACTTGTTACCGGCGGGATGTATAAATTCATCAGGCATCCCCATTATCTTTCACAGATCCTTGCGGATACGGGTGCGGTCTTGGCTGTGCTTAGTTATCTCGCAATGCCGTTTGTATTAATTCAGGTTCCTGTACTCGTGATGCGCGCGGCTCTCGAAGAAAAATATCTTAAGAAACATTTCAAAGACGAATTTGACGCCTACAAATCCAAAACAGGCGGCTTTATTCCGTTCATAGGTTGATTTCCGCGTATATGCATAAATCCAGTCCTTTGTTTCTCTTCAGATCGGTTCTGTCTGCGCTTATATTACTAACATTTGCGTTTGTTTCGTTGCCGGTACAAAATAAAAGTGCCGTAAAACTGAGAATCGGCAATACCGAGAAGGAGATGAAATATTATAATAAGCGCGGCAATATCTTCATATCGATTGATGAACTCTCGTCCAAATTCGGGATCAGATTAAATAAATCCGCGGGGCGGTATGAACTTAAATTTTCAAACTCCGGCATCGCCTTCTCCCAAAACAACCCTTTCGTTGTAATAGGTAACGAAAAAGATAAAAAGAAAAAAGTTTACCAGATGCCTCTCTCCTCGGTGACAATAGGCGGAGAGCTATACGTCTCGGCGCAGTATTCTAAGGATCTGATCGCAAAAGCGGCTGAATCGAAAATTTCATTTCAACTCACCGGGGGAATTGAGATCCCCGCGGAGGAGAAACCAGAGACGGCAGAAAAAACTTTCCCGCTCCGGTACAAACTGGATGAAAAAACAAACGGCACCCTTCTCAGAATCTCTTCAGATCAAAATCTTCCTGAGTTTGAGTCCTCTCTTAAGGGGAATAATTTGAAATTAAAGTTAAATCCCTCCGGGCTTAATTCCGGTTCGTTACCCGGAGGCAAGGGAATGATCGCGGGCCTGTCTGCTTCTTCTTTCGCGTCGCGGGGCGAAATCAACATCTCCCTCGACCCTGATTTTGCTTCATACGATGTGATCAGGCAGAATCCGAAATCTATTCTTATTACTGTATACAATAAATCTCTCAGTGAGTCCAAAACACCGGCCGGCAAAAAAGAGAAATGGAATTTTAACACCGTCGTTATTGACGCCGGGCACGGCGGGAAAGATTACGGCGCGGTCGGGCCGAATAACACGATCGAGAAAAACATTAATCTTGCCGTCGCGTTAAAGCTCGGATCCCTGATCAAATCCCGGATGAGTGACGTCAGGGTGGTATATACTCGTTCGACTGATAAATTTGTTGAGTTGTACAAACGCGGAAAAATTGCGAATGAAAACGACGGAAAACTTTTCCTGTCCATTCACTGTAATTCAGTCGCGAACAGAAGTTCCGCCCCAAATGGATATGAGGTTTATCTTCTCCGTCCGGGCAGGACAAAAGAAGCGATCGCAATCGCGGAATTTGAAAACAGCGTTATAAAATACGAAGAGGATGTTGACCGCTACAAAAAACTTACCGACGAAAACTTTATCCTCGTTAGTATGGCGCACTCGGCATATATGCGTTACTCCGAGAAGTTTTCCGAAATCCTTGACCGCAGTTTTAAGCAGAAAATTGACGTAACCTCTCGCGGCGTAAAACAGGCGGGATTCTATGTTCTGGTCGGCGCCTCAATGCCTTCTGTACTGATCGAGCTTGGCTATGTAACGAACGCCAAAGACGCCTCCTATATGCGGAGCGAGAACGGCCAGCTTCAGTACGCGGAATCGATTTTCGACGCAGTTAAAACCTACCGCAAATATTACGAGGAAATTATAAAACAGGAGTGACGGGGACGTATTTGCGCACTGACTTTATTATTTATTTTTTCTTAACTTGATCACTCAAAATTTAAGGACTTGAATGACTAAAACACAGATCTGGACATCTGCTTTTTTGGCCGTATTTATCGTATTATTCTTCCTGCAAAGGGCAACTATGAAGGATGAAGCCGCTTCATCCGGCCCGATGACGGATATGCCGTCTGCTTCCTCACAGAAAACTTATCAGGCATCAGGTGAAGAACTTGTTAAAAGCTTCGGCTGCCAGTCCTGCCACGGCTCTGACCTGAAAGGGACCGGATTAGCCCCTGCACTTGTAGGATTATCTTCATACTATGACCGGGATAAACTGACGAATTACTTAAGGAACCCGAATTCATTTATGGACCAGGACCGCTTTGTTGACTTTAAACAAAAATACCGCAACATCGTTATGCCTGCTTACAGCAATAAAGACGTTAAGGACCTTGGTAAAATTGCCGATTACCTCCTTGGTTTGAATTAAACCTTTCCGGCAACAAACATTTTTTACAGATACGCATCAAATGGTGCGGATTTGTTGTTTATACACGGGCTTACCCGGAAATTATCTGTTGCTATTCAGGCTCCCTCTCAATATTTTAATATGATAATTCACATATTCTGACAAATGAGACTTATTCTTTCTGCAATAATTTTATTTTCGTTTTCATCACTGCTGCTTCCGCAGGAGAACGCCTTTAGAATAGCGCGCCTCAAGTACAGCGGCGGCGGCGACTGGTATAACGATCCTTCCGCCGATATTAATATGATGAAATTCCTGCAGAAGAACACCAACATAAAAGTAAAGCCTGAGTATACTTTTGTCGAAATCTCCGGTGAAGATATTTTTTCTTATCCCTTCCTTTTTATTACGGGGCACGGAAATATTTTACTGAGTGCCCGGGAAGCTAACCGCCTGCGCCGCTACCTTGATAACGGCGGCTTTATCTATATTGATGATGATTACGGAATGGATAAAGCGATAAGGCGCGAACTGAAAAAAGTTTTTCCCGATAAAGAACTTTCCGAAATACCTTTTAAGCATCCCGTCTATAACATAATGTATGATTTCAGCAGCGGCCCGCCAAAGACTCATAAGCACGACGAGAACCCCCCGCAGGGATTCGGGTTTTTCATCGGCGAAAGGCTCGCCGTGTTTTATACATTTGAATCAAATCCGAGCGACGGCTGGGCGGACGCGGTTGTTCACAACGATCCCGAGAACAAGCGCGAAGAAGCATTGCGGTTCGGCGCTAATATCATTCTCTACGCACTGACATATTAAACGGCGTGTCTAAAGAAGTTAAAGAAATAATCAAACGCCTTTCGGAATTCGGAAGGAAAGAAGCCATCAGGGACGTGTTGATCTCTTCGCAGCATCTGATTATCGCGCTTCTTTCAATTCTGATCTTTTTTATTTTCTCAGAGTGGGTGTTCCTTTTCAGTTCTGTTGCACGCACTGCCCTGGTCATCACAGCGCTGATTGCATCAGCCGCGGGTTTTGCGCTTTACATTCTATACCCCGCGGTAAAAAATCACTTAAAGTTTTATAACAACGGATATTTTGAAACCGCGGGCAAAGTCGGAAATCTCTTCCCCGAAATTAAAGACGACCTTCTCAATACACTTCAGCTGATATCAGCCGAAAGCAAAAATCTTTATTCGCCGCAGCTGGTGGATGCGGCTTTTAAAAGTATCTGTATGAAATCTGAAGGAATAAATTTCAGCTCGGGCATTGATTTTTCAAAACCCCGTTATCTCTCCCGCATCACGGGCGCCGCGGCCGCGTCTTTCCTTCTGCTCTTTCTGTTCGGAGGATTCAGTTCAGCGGCATACCGTCTGGTCAACTTCAATAAAGACTTCACTCCTCCGCCTAAATACACTTTCACTGTTTATCCCGGTAATACAAACATTTCACGCGGTGAAGATGTAACGATAAAAATCAAGGTGAATGAAGGGCTCCCTTCATCAGTCAATCTTTATCTGAAAAACGAAGCGCAGGCAGCGCCGGAGGAAAGAGTATTATATCCGGATTCAACCGGCTTGTATTCTTCAAAAGTTTTATCATTACTAAGCAGTACTGAATATTATGTAACTGCCGAAAATGTTGAGAGCAAAAAATTCAGGATAAATGTTATTAACCGCCCTGTCCTGCAGTCGCTCAGGCTCAGAGTAACTCCCCCTTCTTACTCCGGCATCACTCCCTGGGAACAGTCGGACAACGGAAACGTTACCGCTCTGAAAGGTTCAGTGATCAGTTATTCAATCAGGGCTAACAAAGAATTGAAAGAGGCTTACCTCTCTGTCGGAGACACATCAAAATTGCCTCTTACATTGAATGCCAACTTCGTCAGCGGCGCGGTCAAATTATTCAACGATCTTAATTATCATATTGTCATCACGGACCGCGACGGACTGACAAATCTCTCGCCGGTTAATTATTCACTGAAAGTGATCAATGATAATTATCCGGCTATTGAACTGATCATTCCTAAGGAGGATATTAACCTCGGCAACGATCAGCGTGTGGGTCTCTTTTTTAAGATAAGCGATGATTACGGGTTCTCTAAAGTCGTTCTGAACTACCGTCTCTCCGCTTCCCGCTATGAGAAGCCTCAGGAAGGATACACTCAGATTGAGATACCGGTTTCGAAAGGCGCCAAAGAGAGTGATATCAATTATATCTGGAATCTCTCTCAGCTGAACCTTGCCACGGAAGATGTTGTTTCATACTTCATAGAAGTTTTTGATAATGATAATGTATCCGGGCCAAAGTCAGCGCGCACAAAAGAACTCAGCGTCCGCCTTCCGTCGCTTGATGAACTCTTCTCCGAAGCTGAAGAATCTGTTAATGAAGTACAGCAGGACCTGCTTAAAACGCTGAAGGAAGCTGAAGAACTAAAAAAGGAAATGGAGAAGATCAGCAATGATCTTAAGCAGGACAAAAAAGAGATAACCTGGGAAGAGAAACGGGAACTCGAAAAAGCGACCGAAAAATTTGACGACCTCCAGAAAAAAGTTGAGGACATCAGCAAAAAACTTGATGAGTCAAAAAAAGAACTTCAGAAGAATAATCTGCTTAAACCGGAAACAATGCAGAAATACTCTGAGATGCAGAAGCTGATGGAAGAACTCACTTCCGGGGAGATGAAGAAGATGATGGAAAAACTTCAGCAGTCGCTGCAGAGTATGGACAGAAAAAAGATCCAGGAAGCAATGCAGAATATGCAGTTTGACGAGGAGGCATTTCAGAAAAGCCTTGAGCGGACAATAAACCTGCTGAAGAGGGTCCAGATCGAACAGAAAATGGACGAACTGGTGAAACGCGGCGAAGAGGTGAATAATAAACAGGATGAACTTAGCAAACAGACTGAGAATATGGATCAGCAGGATGAAAATAATTCTGATGAACTTGCTAAGAAACAAAATGAAGTTTCCCGCGACCTGGATAAGATACGCGAAGAGATGGAAAACCTCGAAGAAAAAATGAGCGGTATGGAAGATATGCCGGAAGAGGAGATGGATAAGGTTCAGGAGGAATTCGATAAAGAACAGTCCCGGGAACTTTCGGAACAAACCGAAAAGGACCTGAAGAAACAGCAGAAGAACAGCGCCTCTCAGAAGCAGCAGCAGCTGAAACAGAAAATGCAGAAGATGCAGAATTCGCTTATGAGTATGCAGCAGAAGATGCAGAAGCAGACGCAGATGCAGACCCTGATGGATATGATGAAACTGCTCGATGACGTAATTACTCTTTCGAAGCAGGAAGAGGAACTGAAGAAGGAACTGCAGTCCGGCCAGCAGAGCGTGCAGAGGACAAATGAAGCAGCCCGTAAACAGGAAAACATTCGCCGCAACCTGGATAAAATGCTCGGAAGGATGTCCGATCTCGCTCAAAAAACTTTTGCGATCACACCTGAAATGGGAAAAGCGCTCGGTGACGCCCGGAAGAGTATGCAGCAGAATATTGAGGCCCTTCAAAACCGCAACACAGGACTTGCCTCCCAGCAAAGCGGCGAATCAATGAAATCTCTGAATGAAGCCGCCACACTTATGAAGAGCAGCCTCGACCAGATGATGCAGGGGAGCGGCGGAAGCGGCGGCGGTATGAGTATGATGCAGCAGCTTCAGAAAATGTCCGGTATGCAGATGTCGCTTAATAATATGACTCAGCAGCTCGAACAGATGATGAGGGACGGACAGCTTTCCCCAGAACAGCAGGCACAGATGGAACGCCTTGCGCAGCAGCAGGAAATGATCAGGAAATCACTTGAACAACTTAACACCGAAGCTAAGCAGAAAGGCGAATCTAAGAAACTCCCCGCTAATCTCGACGACGTACTGAAGAAAATGGAAGAAGTCATCACTGATATGAAGACTGACAAACTTGACGATGACCTTCTCCAGAAACAGGAACGGATATTATCAAAACTGCTTGACGCCCAGCGGTCAATCAATGAACGTGATTTTGAAAAAGAGCGCGAATCAAACACCGGAACAAACGTAACACGCCGTTCCCCCTCCGACATTGATCCGGCAAAACTTGACAAGATGAATAAACTCCGCGAAGAATTGAACAAAGCCGCGCGCGAGGGATACCTTAAGGATTACGAAGAACTGATCCGGAGGTACCTTGAAGAACTCAACAAGAAAAATTAAAGTGTCAATTTTGCCTGAGTCTTCGAAAGCAGAGACCGCAATCTACATCCACATCCCCTTCTGCGATCACAAGTGTGTGTACTGCGATTTCTATTCTATCATTAAAGATGATAAAGCACAAAATTATTTTGATGCGCTCCGCGTGGAAATAGAACACTATGCCAAAACATACAGCGGGAACCGGGATATTCACACCATCTTCTTCGGCGGCGGCACGCCGTCTCTCGTGGATGAAAAGCAGATTAAATTTGTTCTTGATGTTCTGTCCGCGAATTTCAATTTGCTCCCCTCTGCGGAAATAACTCTCGAAGCAAATCCCGGAACGCTAACCCCCCGGAAACTTCAGGCATATCTTTCATACGGTATAAACCGCCTTAGCCTCGGCGTGCAGTCGTTTGATGAAAACGATCTGAAATTTATGACGAGGATCCATACCGCAGACATTGCAAGGTCAACTATACGCCTTGCGAAGGATGAAGGTTTTAGCAACATAAATCTCGATCTTATTTTTAACCTCCCGGGACAAAATAAAACCAAATGGCTTTACAATCTTGAAAGCGCGGCGGAGCTTCCTGTCACGCACATATCTGCCTACAGTTTGATGCTTGAGAAAGGGACTATTCTGAATAAAATGGTCCTTGACGGCAAAGTTGCAATCAGCGATGCAGATTACGACGCAGACCTGTATGAACTTACAATCGAATTCCTCAACTCCCGCGGCTTTCATCAGTATGAGGTTTCAAACTTCGCGAAAGAGGGATTCGACTGCAGACATAATAAGTTTTACTGGGACTATAAAGACTATATCGGGTTTGGCACTTCAGCGCATTCTTTCGTGAACGGCACAAGATGGTGGAACTATAACAGCCTGACTTTTTATCTTAATTCTGTTTTCGAAAAACAGCACGCAAGAACCGGTGAAGAAACGATGAGCCCCGAAGAGATGATTAATGAATATACAATGCTTGCCCTCCGGAGTTCGGGATTGAAGATCAAAGAATTTACGGACAGATTCGGAATTGAATGGCTTGAGAGGAACGAAAAACTGATAAGGGAATTGCTGGAAAATGAATTTATGGTGCGCTCGAAGAGTACGCTTAAGATGGCCCCCAAAGGCTATGCGGTGTGCGACGAAATATTATCCCGCTTTAATTAGCAGCGAGTTCTTTTTTAACCAAGTCAGGCAGGCACCGTCTGACCATAAGTTCCCCGCTCTTAGCGAAGATTTCCAGAGCTTTATCTGCCCTGTAAGGATACCCGTTCGATTTAGGGCTTACCCATCCGCCCGATTCAAGATAATAAAGAGTTCCTTTGATCTGCACAATTATTCCGAAGTGGCCGTTGCGTCCCACTATATCTCCCGGCTGTAATTTCGCGAGCTGCTGGTTGCTTGGTTTCCCGCCTTTTGGGATACTCAGTACCTGGCGTCCAAGATGGACCAGGTCCCCGGTGTCGATACGGTAATTGTTCGGCGTTCCGTTCCGTCCGCCGGTGTCCCTGAAATAACGCCCTTTGCAGAATTGCTCAAAACCCTTTGAAGAGAAAACGAGATTGTCTTTCTTCGCGTCCATAATGAAAAAGTAAGTTGCCATTTCGTAAGGCATTGAAACAAATCCGGAGCAGTCCAGTCCGAATGTGAACTGAATGCGTGTCCCTTTATCCTGAGGATCATCAAGGTCAAGAATGTCACCGCCCCAGCGGTAAAAACTTTTACCAATGTAAGTCCTGAATGCCTCGTGGCCGAATAAAGTGAGTTCGTTAATCACCTCAGCAGGCTGCATCTTTTTCAGAGTGTCGAGCAGAGGAACAATTACCGGCACCATTACCTGCTCAAGGAAAGACCTGTTGCGTGTACCAAAACCGTTCAGGTACAGAGTATTCGTTTTGGCAAAGCGTATTTTTTCCGCTTTAATTTTGCCATTAAATCTCTGTCCTAAATCCTTCTCCGGACCCATTAACAGGGCTAACCGCTCGCCCGTACGGTAGACATACACAAAATCGCTGGGGGAGCCGGGGGCCGCATAGTTCAGAACCGGCGGGCAGAGGCACAAATAAATCAGTATTTTGAGGTAATTAATTCTCACTTAAAATATATATTTTTCCAGTTTGCAATATAACAATTCCGGAATATTAGTTCGACACAAATTTTTGGAACTTTATTCCGGTTGCTCAGTAAAAATATTAAGAATCTATTAAAAAATCCACTATTCCACGGAGAACGATATGTTTACCAGGTTAATTTTTGTCCTGTTTGTTCTGACACAGTTTGGCTTGTTTCCCCAGAAGGGGGAGGTCAAATCCTCCGCAGTTACCATATATAATTCAGGCCTGGGCGTCGTAAAGGAAACACGAAGTTTTGATCTGCCTGCCGGTATTTCGGCAATTAATGTCACGGATGTCGCCCAGCAGATTGACGCAACCTCTGTGAGGGTCAAGTTTAACGGCGAGGTGATTGAGCAGAATTACCAGTACGATCTTGCCAGTTCGCAGAAGATCCTCTCAAGATATATAGATAAAGAGATCCAGATGATCAAGGAGAACGGCGAAGTAATAACCGGCAAACTTATCTCGGTCAGCGGTAATGATATCGTCCTCCAGCGGAAAGAAGGCGGACTCATTGTGTTCCCCACTCTTCAGGGATACCGGCTGTCCGTTGATGCACTGCCGGAGGGTCTGATAACCAGGCCTACCCTGAAATGCATCTTCAACACGAAAAAAGCAGGCACACAGGATGTTGAACTCAGTTACCAGACGGGCGGAATGGGATGGAACGCGGAATATGTGGCCCTGCTGGATAAAGATGATAAAAATATGGACCTCAAGGCGTGGGTGAGTCTGACGAATAACAGCGGAACCGCATTTAAAGATGTGAAACTGAAGCTTGTCGCCGGAGACGTAAACCGCGTTCAGCCCCAGCCCGTTTACGCTAACGGAATGGGAAAGCGTGCGGATCTTATGATGGCGGAAGCAGACGCTTCACAGTTTCAGGAACAGTCGTTTTTTGAATATCATCTTTATTCACTGCAGCGCCCTGCAACTCTTGCCAACAACGAAACAAAGCAGATTTCGATGTTTGAAAGCGAGAATATCCGGGTGACCAAGAAGTACCAGTATAAAAGCGGATTCGGCGGTTACTACGGCGGGCAAAACAGTTCTAAAGTAAATGTGGTCGTTGAATTTGAAAATAAGCAGTCGAACAACCTGGGTATGCCGATGCCGAAAGGAAGGGTGCGTTTGTATAAATCCGACGGCGAATCAATTGAGTTTATCGGCGAGGACGCGATTGACCATACTCCGAAAGACGAGAAACTGGCATTGAAAGTCGGGGACGCATTTGACATAGTCGCTGAAGAAACCCAGACCGACTACCGCAAGATCACGGACCGCGTTCACGAATACAGCTATAAGATAGTATTAAAGAACCGTAAAGACACTGATATTACGGTTGATGTAAATAAGTATGTCGGTACTAACTGGGAGGTCCTGAAATCATCTTTGACTCACGAGAAAAAGGATGCCCAGAATATCGGCTTCTCGGTCCCGGTAAAAGCAGGAAAAGAATCCGAACTTGTATTTACAATAAGATATAATTACTAAACTCAATTCCACACACGAACCGCCGGTCAGTGAACAAAACCGGCGGTTCTGTACAAAGTTAATAGTTCTTTAATAAGTCGAAGGTTACTGAGCGCAGTCAAAGGTTACTGAGCGAAGTCGAAGTACTGAGCGCAGTCGATGGTTACTGAGCGCAGTCGATGGTTACTGAGCGCAGTCGATGGTTACTGAGCGCAGTCGAAGTAATGTTAGTTTGTCGACGTTGAAAATGTCAGAAAATAAATCGGTTCTTCAGTTTGTGTAAACCGTGCGCTTAAATCAAACCGGAAAAACAATAACAACCTGTTAAATCCCATTCCTCCTTCAAAATAATATCTGTCAGGTGTATCATCTGTTGACTTCAGGGCGGGATTGAGCAAACGGTAAGGATTATTTTTCGCGAACGCAGTCCGGCCGGCATTGGCGGTGATTATGAACTCAACTCCGAATGAAGCAACATTCGGAATCCGGATCAGACCCGGGAACACCTCGCCAAAATTATGCTCAAGAAATCCGGAGACATACCTCTCGCCGTAAAATTCTTTCACCTTCAGACCCCTGAACGCTCCCTGCACTGCGAATGAAGAGGCTGATGTTTCAAAACTGTAAAAACGCTGCGGCGGTGTCTTCCCCGATGAGGCGCCTGCCGAGAGCCTCAGGTCAAGTTTCCACAAAGGCCGTGTGGAAATGCGGAAATAAACTGTTGCAGCCGCCGTTTCAAAATCAAACTCCGAACCCGTATGCTTCGGATCCGCGTATTCCCCCCTTAACTGTATCCCCGCGTTGCCTATCCTGCGGAACTGGTTATAATTTATATTAATCTCAGAATACACCGAATTAAGTTTCCCTTCCGCGGCAGAAGGATTTGTCCTGTAAGCTCTCTTACGGTTAAAAAGAGAAAAATCCGTATTGACGTTTGCCGCGCTGTGTTTCCCGGAACGAACGCCGATTATAAACGAATACGGACGCGCATACTGGTCACGGCGTACAAATCTTAGCTGGCCGGCTGAAAGCTCGAACTGCAGGTACGCTTCATCTGCGTAATAATAATCGCCGTAATCATTTTTAGCGAGCAGTGATAAAGCGGTAATCGTCCTGTCTCCGAACATAGCGATATCATCACGCCTGAGGAGTTTACTGAACGCTCCGGCTGTTAGTTTGATCTTTCCCGGATCATCGAACTTGTATGAGACGGACAATTCAGGTGAGAATTTTTTATCCGCGAATGAATAGCCGGCTTTTGCTGTTACAAGGATATTTTCTGTAGCATTGAACTTATATCCTCCGCCGATATAAAATCCGCTTACTCTGTTAAACCTGAAAAAGTCATCAAAACCGGTGAAGGGCCAGCTGTCAAGTTTTGCGATCTGCCTTGTGACAGGACCGATATATTTTTCGAATATTGAGTTAACAAGCATCGAGTCCGGATTTTCCCTTATCGCCCTGATGTCGTCATAAGCCTGTTTTTCCTCGGCACGGAGCGGCATAATCATATTGTTTTCCCAGAACGGTTCTTCCGCGATATCAGCTTCCTTTGCGGCTTCAACGCGGCGCTGCTCAAATAATTCATCCGGGAGATCTGGATTGAATTTATAATTATGCGCAACGTTATATATCCGCACGTCAAACCGTGCCGAATAAATATAAAAAACATTAACCGGAACATACGTAATGATCTGAAGACCCGTCGGCATAATATAGCCTTCTTCAAATTCACCGAATGTCTGATGATAGTTTAGTTCCGCGTTGAACGGAAGTTGAACGGCGAGATTTGGTTTGAGGTAGGCCTCAAGGGGCACGGAGTTGATGCCGTCCACATCAATTATCCCCTCGAACAGTTTCCGCTGGTTCGTCTTGGGAGTGACTTTAATTTTCGCGATTGTGTTTCCTTCCGCCGGACGGATCCACTGCACCAGTTTAAAATCATAAAATGAAACTGCATCAGGATGGAAAGGCGAATACACTTCTTCCCCTACAAGATTCACGATGTTATCATACAGATTTATATTCGTGCCGAACACCACAAAGTTGGCCTGGGGAGGAACATTTACGCTTTGTCTTCTCCTGCTGATTTCATTAAAGTACTTGTCGGGCTGTTTGAAGTAGCCTTTTGAAAATGATTCGAAGATCGAGAATATCGTTGTGTCCTTAAGCCCCGCGGAGCGCCCGGCAGTAATCGTATCAGTGCTGACTATAAATTTTGTGTAGAGATCGTAGGTATACGATTGCAGCCGTTCCTGTTGCTGCTGCTTTCGTTCAATTACTCCGCGCATTACCGCGACTCCGGGGTTCTCTCCGGTAACTGAAACGGGCGGCAGTTCATACACTGCGTTTCTCATAGATACGTTTATGGATGTATCGCTCAGGGAAGAGTCAAACGAAAATTTATAAGCATTATATCCAACCATAGTTATCAGCAGGATCCCTCTCCCCTTCGGCAGGTGAAGAGTGAAATTACCGTACATATCGGTAACCGTACCGATAGAGGTACTGCGGATCATCACGCTGGCAAAAGGGAGCGGCTCTCCAGTCAGAGAATCCTTAACGGTCCCGCTGATGCGTGTACGGTTCTGCGCGCTGATCGTCAGGCAGAAAATTAAAAAGAATAATAAAGTATGCTTCATTTAACGGTAATAATTGAACTGCAATATAATAAACAAAATTTTTGGGAGTTTTGTTTCAAACGGATCCATCTGATTCGGGGAGGGAGTTACTATACGGCTCCTGTGACCCTCAGAACCTCTGCTTCCTCTTCAGTCTTCCCGATCTTATCCGCGTATCACCCGGTATCTCATCCGCGGCGCGGAGTGCAAGAGCGAGCGCCCAGAAATGATCCGCGTGGCCGTTATCGCCCCGGGCGGCATCAAATGAAAGATGCCCGGAATGAGTATGCCGCAGACTTACACCGTGCAGACTGTTTACAATCTTCTCCTCATCCGGAATCGTCACCTTCCCTTCCTGCATTTTTGATTTCAGATTATACGCAACCTCCGATTTATTCTTCGCGCTGAATACAAATTTCTCCACCATCGTTTTTCCATATCGTTCCTCAAGTTCCTCTCCAAGCTGCATTCCGATGCCTGTGGAATCTATGCAGATACGCGCGATGTTGTATTTCCTGATCATTGAAATTATTTCCTCACGCTGTTCACGGAATGTCAATGCTTTATAGTCCTTAACCGCGAGAGTAGTATACTCTCCTGCGATGTTGATTAACACCCAAAGAACAGTAAGATCCTGCTTCCTTCCGACATCCACTCCCAGCGCAGAAAAAGCGTGGCGATCCATCTTCCTCTGATCATCTTTCAGCAGGCATTTCATGATCAGATCATAAGGCAAAAACGAGGTAGACTCATCCACCGGGATACAGAGATACTCCTCCTGCCACGAATAATCATCGGCGCAATCAGATTTCAGATTATCGA
>CAIMOS010000056.1 GCA_903843135.1 uncultured Ignavibacteriales bacterium
AATGAACCCGAGCAGGGACATAAGCGCGACCGCGAAAGTTACATTAAAACCATTCTCAACACTTAAAATTAATTTCGACCTCGTTTATTCAAAATCACGGTACAAAGCATACAGCCACGATTTCAAGTATAATCCCGACGGTACTCTTAATTACTACGAACAGGGTATGCTGAATTCGTTTGAAGTAAGGCACGCGTGGGACAATCAAACTTTTTATTCGTTGAAAGGATCGTTTAACCTTCACAACTCCAGTTCGTTTCTCTTCCCGTTACTTGATGCAAATAATCAGCCGGTTGATTTCGAGCCGGGTATGAGCCTTGCGGGGCTTCACGCGTCTCCGGCTTATCAGCCGACGGAAAAGTTAAACACTCCTGTTGAATATCTGTTCTATTTCGGCGGCACGTCTAATTCTCATTCTTACGAAAAATCAAACACAACATTAATTAAGTTTGACTGGGCCTCACAGATCCATCCGAGTCACGAACTGAAATTCGGACTTCAGACAAAAATGCATCAGCTCGATTTTGAAGACTTCAGCGTAAGAAGGGACACCACGACTTTCCGTACGCCGACCATCCTTTCGATTGAAACACCGTATCACGATTATTACGTAAAAAAACCGTATGAACTATCGGCTTACTTACAGGATAAGATGGAGTACGAAAGCATAATCCTTAATGTCGGATTGCGCTGGGATTATTTTAATCCGAATTCACAGTACTCGACTAATGTTCTGTACCCGACACCGAAAGATCCGGACATACCGGCGTCATTTGACAAAAGTACATTGCTGAAGGACGCACCGGGCAAACATCAGATCAGCCCGCGTATCGGTATTTCATTCCCGATTACAGATAAAGGAATTATCCACTTCTCTTACGGTCATTTCTTCCAGATGCCTCCGTTCCAGTATTTGTATGCAAACTCGGCATTCAAATTCAGCTATGCTGTCGGAAGGCCGCTATACGGCAACGCGAATCTGAATCCTGAAAAGACCGTTACATACGAGATCGGATTGCAGCAGCAGCTGATGGAAGATCTGGCGTTTAACGTAACAGGATTCTTTAAAGATGTGCGCGATCTTCTCGCCACACAGGTTATACGCGTGCGCGGCGACAAAACATACAACAAATACATCAATAAAGATTATGGCAGTATAAAAGGAATTACATTCACCTTAACCAAACGACGCACTCTTCAGGATATGCTTGGCGTGACGGTTGATTATACTTACCAGGTCGCGGAAGGAAACGATACAGATCCGGACGCGTTCTTCCTCGATCTCTCATCCGGGAGACAGAGCGAGAAGACAGTTATCTTTTTACCGTGGGACCAGGCGCACACACTTAACACAACTGTGTCCGTCGGTGAAACCGGAAACTGGAACTTGAGTTTTATCGGCAAAATCGGAAGCGGCCTCCCCTATACTCCTGAAATATTTGAGAAACAGGTTTACGTGCGCACCAACAGCGGAAGAAGGCCGTCAACTTTCAGCGTTGATCTCTTCGCCGAAAAAACGTTTGACTTCAAAGAGTACAACATTAATCTGTTCCTTAAAGTTTTTAATCTGTTCGACAGGCTGAATCAGCGTATCGTATATCTCGACACGGGGCGCTCAGACTATTCACTTCTTCAGACAACGGGCGGAGTTAAGGCCGCACAGGAGCTTTCCGAGAGGATCGACGGAGTCGCTTCTCCGGATGATTACTTCAACCGGCCAAACTATTATTATCCGCCCCGCGAAGTCCGTGTTGGCGCGTCGGTAGAATTTTAACGAGGATATGCAAAATGACAAAAATTAAAACAACACTTATATTATTTCTGCTTACAATTTCCGTTGCCCGGCCGCAAACTTACAATGAAATCCTTAGTAAGAGGGAACGGGAACACAGTTCAATCAAGGACTTCATCGGCAGAATAGCCCCGGGCTATCCTGTCAATCAGTCCAACCTGCCGGGAAAAAGTTATTCAGGAAGTTTTGCCAAACCCGCAGAGCAGACTGCAACGGGCGTTGACCGCCGTAAACACTACTTTATGAACGGTAACAGGGTCCAGACTGAAATTTATAACTACGGCGGCATCGCTCCCGGTTATGACCTCCTGCGCGGAGTTAATAACGGAGTATGGCGCGGTTCATCCTATATTTTCCAGTTCTGCCCTCTCATCGGAGCGGCTGTTCATCCGGCCAACGATACAACCAGAACAATACACGTCGTTTCGGACGCGCTTTATGATTATCCGAACCTGCGCGAATTGAATCCGGCCACGGGAAAATTCTGGACATTTGAACCTATTACCGGTTACTCAGATCCCAACTCTGATTATATGGCGTCAAATCCAGCCACCGATGCGAACAAAGACGGTCGGCCAGACAGCTGGCCCGTTGAGTGGTACAATCAGACCCTGGGCAAGTACGTATGGCCCGGTTATCTCGAGCAGGACGCAACCAATGCCGACCTTGAAGTTTTCTGGGCGATGGATGACAGGAACAATGCCGAATTCCCATATTATCCTTTCCCCGCGGATACGATGCGCAAGGGGCTCGGTATCCAGATCGACGGCCGCGCTCTGCAGTGGAGCAACACGCTCGCGGAAAATTCTATATTTTTTGTATATACAATCACAAACGTGAGCCAGCTCGGGCTCGATTCCGTGTACTTCGGCCTCTACGGAGACTGTGATGTGGGAGGCGGCTCGCCTGAAAACACGGACGATAACGGACTGTTTATTCAGCCGTCAAATTTTAACATACCGGTTTATGCCCGCAGTATGGTTTATTTCTTTGATCCGGACGGCGTCGGAGCGCTTGGCATTCAGGTAGGTTATGTTGCCTGCAAATTCCTTGAGAGTCCCGGCAATCCGACTGACGCCATTGATAATGACGGCGACGGTATGCTTAACGAGAGGCAGGACGATAATATCGATAACGATGCCGACTGGACCGCGGCAACGGATGACGTTGGTATTGACGGTATCCCGAATACTGCCGATCTTGGAGAAGGCGACGGCCTCCCAACCGCCGGAAGAATGCTTTCATCCGGCGCAAGGGACCCGCTTTATCCCGGTGAACCGAATTTTGAGTTCACTGACCTTGATGAAGCAGACCAGAACGGCCTTACCAGTTTTAACAGCTGGACCTGGAACGCGGATAAAGTTTCTAACGATGAATCGATGTGGAACAGGCTGACCGCGGGTAACTTCGGCGAAATCATTCAGAGCGCCGATATAGTTTTTGTTTTCGGTTCCGGAATTATTTCTCTCGCGGTCCAGGAAACAAAACGCATTTCTATGTCGCTGTTATTCGGCGAAACACTCGATGATCTTCTTATCAGCGCGGAAACCGTGCAGAGGATCTACAACGCGAACTACAGGTTCTTCAAACCGCCCTCAAAACCTAATGTGTCAGCAGTTGCTGACGACAGGAAAGTCACGCTCTTCTGGGATGCGTCTTCCGAGGAAAGTAAAGATCCTTTGACCGGACAGGATTTTGAAGGCTATGTTATTTACCGCAGCACCGATCCGAACTTCGGCGATATTCAGACCATTACTGACGGTAAGGGCAATGCATTCTTCTCAACAGGACTTAAGGACATTAACGGCAACGAAGCCCGCTTTGATATCGCGAAGAGAGATGAACCTTACACAGACGCAAATCATAACGGTAAATATGACATTGGCGAAAACTATATTGATATAAATGTTGACGGCAGATGGTCAGAACAGATTCCCGACTGGTGGAAAGGTTATCACCTTATTTCATTCCAGGGAAGAGGTATACAGTACTTCATCGGCAACAATAAAGGCCTTGTTCATTCTTATGTTGACTCCAACAATGTGATAAACGGGCAGACTTATTACTACGCGGTTGTGGCTTATGATCACGGCGATTCAACCGGAGTTCCGCCGACTGAAACAACGAAAAAGATCACTTATGACCCGATCACTTCAAAATATGAATTTGATGTTAACACACTTCAGATCATTCCCGGCCCAAGGGCAAGCGGTTATACTGCCCCCGAAAACTACAGCAGCGGAGTAACACGGCAGCACGGTACGGGAAACGGAAATATCTACGTTGACCTGATCAGTAACCTTGCCCTGGAAAACGGACTCGAATATGAAATCACTTTTGACGATACGGTCCAGGCGACAGCCGGAACTTATGCGAAGAAGAACTATTCGATTCTGCGTAAGATGGATGTTGTTGACAACGTTGAATTTTACGATACAAATTTCTCGAAACTAAACCATCCGTATCTCGATGCCGGTTATACGACAATTGTTAAAAGCGAAGCAGGCACGGTGTATACTGAAGGGCTTGATTATGTTATTGATTACCGGCGCGGAATAATCAGGCGTTCGGGCACAAGCGGAATACCGAGTTACGGCAAAGCTACCGTTACATACCGTTACTTCCCGGTCTGGCAGAGCCTGCTTCTCAACAATGAGGACGGCAATAATGTGTTTGACGGTTTGCGTGTCCGCGTATATGACCACAAGGAGCTTGCGCTCGATACGGTGAAAACGCGATGGAGCGAAGGCACGACAAATTACAGGTACAATGTCGCGCTCTCTGTCGTCGGTCTTAAAAAAGCAAAATATCCCGCTGATTACGAAATAACTTTCTCTGATACTGAACAGGATTCTGCGAAAATTCCTTTCGGTTCAACGACAAAGACGATACCCGTAAGATACTCCATAAAAGAAATCACTTACGGCGTGCCGCGCAGATTGTGGTCGCTTGTTAACGAGAATCCGTCAACAAGAAACAACAAGTGGGATGTGGGTGAGGAAATAATATTGTTCACACCGTACACCTCGGCAACCACGAATGATACTGTTACCTGGTCCGTGCGTTTCTTCCCGCCGACGGATACATCACTGGTCCCCAATGATCCGGGGAATGGCGATAAACTGCTGATCCTTACTCAGCGCCCGTTCAGCAATCCGGACAGGTTTACGTTCAAAGCGGTTGCGGGTTCGTATTCCAACGAGACGGCGAAATCCAAACTGGACAATATATATGTAGTCCCGAATCCGTATATCGGTTTTAATGAACTTGAACCGACGAATAAACTTCCCGGCAAGACCCGAGGCGAAAGGCGTATCTATTTCGAAAATCTGCCGACAAGATGTTCCATCAGAATTTACACACTGAGCGGTGAATTCGTGAAACTGATCGAGCACGATTCGTGGTACGATAACGGCCGTGAATACTGGAACCTGCTTAATGAAGACGGCTTCAGCGTTTCATACGGTATGTACTTTGCGCATATAGACGCGCCCGGCGTTGGCGAAAAATTAATTAAATTCGCTTTAATTAAGTAGAGGAGAGTTGAAAATGAAAACATTAAACTTATTAAACAAATCTCTGCTTATAGCCCTGATTGCTATTTTTGTAACCGCAAACAATACAACAGGACAGGTATCAACATCCACAAACAAAGCCGGAACAACCGCCGCGCAGTTTCTTAAGATCGGCGTTGGCTCAAGGGCAATCGGTATGGGCGGCGCCTTCACCACAATGTCCGGCGACCTTAACTCGATTTACTGGAACCCCGCCGGCATCGCTAGAATATATTCGCGCCAGGCCAACTTCAATCATATCGACTGGATTATGGATGTGAATTACGATTACAGTTCCGCGGCAATGTATATGGAAGATTTCGGAACAGTCGGAGCTTTTGTTTCCGTCCTGAGTATGGGCGATATGGAAGTGCGCACGATTGAAAAACCGACCGGGACCGGCGAACTTTTCACATACAGCACCCTTATGGCCGGACTTTCTTACGCGCGCAATCTTACGGAGAATTTTGCGATCGGATTCAACGCAAAGTATATCCGGGAAGACCTGTATAATGAGTCTGCATACAGCATTGCCGTTGATATCGGCACTCTTTACACCATCCCCGTGCTGAACGAATTCAGGCTCGGAGCGAGTATATCGAACTTCGGCCCGAAGATGCAGCTGGACGGACGGGACATTCTTATCATCAACCAGGTCGGCTCAGGTGAAGGCAACCTGATCAACACAAAAACAGAACTCGATCAGTTTGAACTTCCTCTCACTTTCAGGATCGGCGTTGCGGCTGATATTGTGAAGCAGGAGGAGCATTTACTCACTGTCGCGATCGACGCGGTCCATCCGAATGACAATACCGAGAGTATGAACTTCGGAACGGAATATTCTTTCAGCGATATTGTGTTCCTCCGCGGCGGTTACAAGGCGATGTTCGAGAGGAACACCGAACAAGGGTTAACGCTCGGCTTCGGCGTGCAGTACCAGGTAATAGAATCCGTAAAAATGATGGTGGACTATGCCTACCAGGATTTCGGCAGGCTTAGCAATGTCCATTACATTTCGATCGGCGTGAAGTTCTGAAATAGTTCTTCTTCTTAATTAAAACCGGACGCGCTACGTCCGGTTTTTTATTTTTAAATATATTTCAGAAGGCGACAATATGTTTCGGCCGTTAATAATCGACCCCTTCCGGGGGCCTGTTTATAAAGATTTGCGCTCTTTGCGGAAATCTTTGCGCCTTTGCGTTTAAGGATCCGTGATAATCAGTCGCATCAGTTTCATCATCGTGTTATTACGTCTTGCCAATATCACATCACCGTCTGCGCCCTCTGCGGAAATCTTTGCGCCTTTGCGTTTAAGGACCCGTGATAATCAGTCGCATCTGTGTCATCAGCGTGCTATTCCGTCTTGCCAATATCACATCACCGTCTGCGCCCTCTGCGGAGATCTTTGCGCCTTTGCGTTTAAGGATCCGTGATAATCAGTCGCATCTGTGTAATCAGTGTGCTATTACGTCTTGCCAATATCACATCACCGTCTGCGCCCTCTGCGGAGATCTTTGCGCCTTTGCGTTTAAGGACCCGTGATAATCAGTCGCATCTGTGTCATCAGCGTGCTATTCCCCCGAACCGAAATCACCTCAGTAAATAAAAAACGCCCCACGGTAACAGTCGCAGGGCGTTTTTTGTGTCTGCAAAGACCCGCTATTGCTTTATCACGGGTCTTATAATTAATTTATTTTGAACTCTGGCTTAACCAATAATTAAATGCATTCAGGTGAAAGTTTGAAGCGCGTTTCAGATTATTATAAACCCGTACCAGGTCCGCATTGACAGCAACATTTTGAAGCTGATTATCTAAATCCGAAATATCTTCTGCTTCAATATCTTTACCGACCCTGAGCGCTTCAACCGCAGAGATATTACCACGCTCTATCAGCGCATTGTACATCTCCTGAAGTTCGGGATTCGTAAAGACACCCACAGTGTTATCAACTACCGGATCAGTTATGTTATAACGGGTAAGCAATATTTTAAGCGCATTCATATGCACCTGTTCGCTTTTCAGTATGTTCTTAAATACCTGGGTGTTCCATTTTTCCGCCATTTTGATATATACATCTCTTGCAACTTTTTCTTCCTCGCGCATAAAAACGAGTCCGGCCTGTTCTTCCGGTGTCAGAGAGCCGGTAAGCGGGGCAGTGACCTTTGGCAGAGAATATGTTACATCCATATCGCTTTGCGTAAAAGCTGCAGTTGTGTACAGATCCTGCGTATTAGAGTTGGCGCCGGTCAGAGCTTCATCAGAGCATCCTGCGGCGAAAAGTGACAGTGCGATCAGCACGACAGCCATCTTTTTCATAAGGGAACCTTTCATAATTAAATATTTTTTGTTTCTGTTAGTTGGACGCAGGCAGAAAGAAATTGGTTTAAAGATATGAAAGAAATATTTATATCAGCAATTATGAATCAATTAAAACATATTCAACCCCTGCCGGGACCGTTACCGCGTGGGTGAAAAAAGTTTCTACTAATATTTAATTCCCGTGGAATCAATTTCATTGCGGATGGTTCGTGTTTATACAGATTTGCGCCCTTCGCGGAAATCTTTGCGCCTCTGCGTTTAAGGATCCGCAGAAATAAGTCGCATCTGTGTCATCAGTGTGCTATTACCCCTTATCACCCTCTGGCAAAGTGGTTTTTGTGGTTACAAATATGCGATTCCAACGGAATCAATTTCAAACAATTCTGCGCCTTCGCGGAAATCTTTGCGCCTCTGCGTTTAAGGATCCGTGGAAATCAGTCGCATCTGTGTCATCAGTGTGCTGTTCCGGCGAACCGCCATTCCGTACATTTGCACCACGGGGTCATAAGTTCTATTTAAATATTTTATCCGGGTTTCTGTATCCGGGTTTATCCAGGAACCAGTCCTTATAAAGAGAACCGCTGTTCTCAGCCCAGTACTGCATATAATTGTAACCCTGTATGACGGGAATCTTTTCAGAAGTGTAATTAAAAGCCTGGCTGAAATCCATCGCCCACGGTAGATTTTTAGTACTTACATAATAGCGCTGTGACGAAAGACTTGTATTATCGTCAAGAGTTCCGAAATATGACGGATCGGCAAGCGCGGTGGGCTTACCGCCAATCAGGTGAATTTCCTTTCCCCGCACCTTATTAACGATAAGGAAAGGATTGTAAGGAGGCGCACCAAGATCCGAAAGGAGCACAGGCTGCGCGAACCTGATTTGCAGATTAACAGATTTCGGATCGACGCGCGTGCCGCCTGGGAGTGTATTTATATATAAACCGCCCGCCTGAAGCACGCTATAAGCATCATCAAAAGCAATTATCACCGCATCCGTCTGTCCCGCTTCGGTACCGTTCGGATTCCTGGAAATAATTCCGTGAGTATAATTACCCCCGGTTACGGACTGTATCAATGAAGGTGCAACCGGAAAACTGATCCCAAGCCCGTTCATATATCCGGCCCCGATCGCCTTCACTTTAAATTCCGGATTCATATCGACAACTTTATTCGTACTTGATGTTACGATTTTATAATTATAGTCAACTACGAGGTCATTAAAATCATAATCTCCTTTTGCCGGCCACAGGTCTTCGAACACTAAAGTTCCGTAAGTGCTTTTCGCGGGATAATAGGTGTTAAACGCGCGGAGCGGATCATCGGGATATTCGTCAAACTGATTTGAAACTTTGTCGAAATCCCTGTCGTTATCTAACGGAACATCTATCAGCGCCACATCAGTGGTGGTGACAGACGTAAAAGGGGTTGCTGATATGGAAAGAAGCGCGTCATTGAAATCGTTGTCGCAGGCGCTGTTCTCGCGGTTCATATCCTCAAATCCAATAATGAAACGGCTGTTGCCCGCGTCGTAAAGATTAATAAGATGCTGCCTCAGCGCAGCGTTGCCTTCCGGATTCAGATATGAATTGGAAAAATATATGCCGTTACCGTTACCGACCGCCGGATACTGGTAGATAAAAGCGTTGGAAATCAGAAACCAGCCGATTTCTGTGTTCTTTTTAAATTTGCCGATACTAACTTTATCGCCCGACTTTAATGCTCCGCCGCTGCCGGAGTACGAAGTGTTCGGGAAGACTATTGTCATTGTTGACGCTATATCGCTGATGGTTCTCGGCCGTGTAGCCGCGTCATAATAGTAAAACCCGAAAGTATTCAGGTATCCCGCGCCTTCGTGTATAAAGGTTACAAATACTTCGGCTGAATCTTTTAATACAAGGTTGGACTGGTTGCTTGCATTAAGATACGAAGGATGATGCCCGGAAACATTTTTTAATTCCGGAAGGGACTGATTTAAACTCGCCAGGAGAGATGCGCTGATAACGTCCCCAACCGGCAAAAGATAAGAAGGCAGCCCAAGATTATTCCACGTGCCGAGGGTCTTGTATACCGCTGTTGTCTTGTATAACGCATCAGGAACCCGCCTGGCTGAATTGTCCCTTTCGCTTAAATCGCACTGTGCAAGCGTTCCGTTTACGGGGACAACTATCAGGTTGGGCACGCCGATGAAGCTTGACACTATATACAAAGAATCCGCGAATGATGGGATCGTAACGGAACAGTCCAGTGTACCGTTCAGTTCCATAGAATATGTTCCGATTAAATTTGTTTCATCCTGCGGCGTACCCCAGTGAATGGCTACGGGAACCAGGATGGGTTCGCCTGAAGAGATTTTGCCTAATCTTGCTGACAGCGTTATTGTTTTCGAGGTTTTGAAACTGAATCCCGCGGGGACTTTCAGGTCTTCCATATTAGCGACTTTAGTTGTCTGGGTATTGGCCGGATTATCTTTCTCACAGCCTGTTGCGATAAACAGGAGTATAAACCCGCACAGAATAATAAAACTCTTATTGTACATCATATTTTTTATTTTAATTGACTTATAATAATAATTTACTAATAATATTTTTCGGATAATAATAAAAGATTTTTCTTTATCTGGTTAATTTTGCACCCTTATTCCATTGCCTGCCCACCCCTCGCCTTACTTCTCCCGGTAATTGCTACTGACCCGGACGATAGACCGATTGCAGTCTTATTTGGCGGGTTTATTAAAATCGTTTGAGTCCGCATTAAAATAGGTTATCTTTGTTTTGTAACACTAAGAGATTATCACTGCCGTTGAAAGAGAATATTAATAAAATAGAAGAGACCCTTAAACCGTTCCGGGAAATTGATGTTGACGGTAAGGACCGCGCCGAGTTGCTCGATGAGTTTATACTTGCGTTTGATTCAAGTGATCTGGATACTGAGAAATCGATCAAATATGTCAACAGGCGCCAATTTATTTCGGGTGTTTTTTATCTCATAGGTACGCTGTTTACTGTATTTGCGATTGCAGTTATTTTTGTACCGCTGCCTAAGCCGCTGGAAATGGGGACGCTATATTATTTTAACCCGAATGACGGTATAACAGTTTCGGACGTGATTGCGCTTGCAGTGCTTTTGGCTGGCTTGGTAATGCTCGCGGCGGGTATTGTTATAAGATCGAAGCTCCAGGGCAAATAATTTGTAGGTCGAAATTTATTTCGACCTCCCGGACACCCGTTTCACTCCATAGGTCGGGATGAATCTAAACCTAAAACGCTTGCGATAAATATTTCAGCACTACGCGTAACTCTGCGTAAATACTTTGCGGCCCTTTGCGTCACTTCTCAAAAACAGTTACGCAAAGTTCCGCCAAGAAGACGCCGAGGTGCGTAAAGATTTATAGTTTGCAGGTCGATTTTTTTCGACATGTTATAAAAGATGTGATTCCTACAAAATCATTTTCGATGCGGGTGATTCGTATTTTTATTGATATGCGCCCTTCGCGGAAATCTTTGCGCCTTTGCGTTTAAGCATCCGTGGAAATCAGTCCGATCAGCGTCATCAGTGTGCCATTCCCCCAAACAAATATCACCTCCCCCGCAAAACGGCATTGTCAATTATCAATTTCCCATTATCCATTAAAATTCATTTTGCCGTCGGAAGCGTAAACCGGAAAGCGCTTCCTTTTCCCTTCTCGCTCTCCACCCATATCTTACCGCCGTTCTTCTCCACGAATTCCTTACACAGAATTAATCCGAGGCCGGAACTTGGTTCCTTCTCCGTTCCTTCGGTATTTACTTTTTCGTTGATCTTAAATAATTTACTCACAGTTTCAGGCGACATCCCGACACCGCTGTCAACAACGGCAATTTCAACAAACGAATCTTTTGTCTCATCGACTGTAACCGCTATCCCGCCCCCCCGGTTGGTGAATTTAATCGCGTTCGAGAGAAGGTTACGGACTATGGCATTGACCATATTCTTATCCGCGTAGATATTGAGCTGATAGGGTTCGGTTACGTTAATAGTTATCTCTTTCTGTTCCGCGATAAGATGAACCGCGTCCACACTTAGTTTAACGGTATTAAATACGTTCTGGAATTCAGGTTCAAACGGCATTTCACCCCTCTGCATCCTCGACCACTGAAGAAGGTTCTCAAGCAGGGTGTATAAATTTTTTCCGGACCGGTTGAGGTTTCTCATAAATGACTGCAGTTTGGGGAGCGGAAATGCTTCTATATCCTCTGCCAGCACTTCCATCAGACCGAAGAATGTATGAAACGGACTTTTCAGATCGTGCGCGATTATCGAAAAGAATTTGTCTTTTTCGGTGTTTACTCTTCTAAGTTCCTCCATTTGCTCTTTAATTATTGCCTGCGATTTCTTTCGCTCAGTGACATCAATTATCACGGGCTGGATAAACTGCTTACCCGATATCGTAACATTGCTGACAAGCACTTCAACATCCCTCACGGAACCGTCAGCCAGCCTGTGTTTTAACTCAAGGTGTGTTCTCTCGCCGCTTATAACCTTTTCCTTTGTGGCCTGCATTTGGGCGGCCGGCATTACATTTATGTCACTAATACTCATTTTTCTTAATTGTTCCCGCGGCCAGCCGTAATAACTCGCGGCTGAATTATTTGCATCTACAATATGCCCGTCGGAAGGATCAATAATAAACTGCACCGCGTCGTGGTCTTCGAACAGCCTGCGGTAATATTCTTCCTGTTCGCGGAGCTGAAGTTTAGCTTTTTCTATCTCTGTTACATCCCTGCTGATGCTGAGGACTGTGGATACAGCGCCGCCGTAATCAAATTCCGGAATAATGCTCCAGTCGACAAAGATCTCACCGTTATTAATGGGTGTTACCATCCGGGAGGGTTTCCCGCTTTCAAATACTTTACTCATTTCCGCTTCCCAGTAGCTGTATTCAGCCTCGGGGAAACCAAGTTCGTGGTGCGTCTTCCCGATAAAATCTTCAATTCTCCTCCCCAGGAAGGCAGCTGCTGAAGGGCTGACATACAAATTCCTGAATGAACTGTCGAAACGCATAATCATATCTATGGAATTCTCTGTCAGAGTGCGGTAATTTTCTTCGCTCTTCTGAAGTTCATACTCTTTCTTTTTCATTTCTGTAATGTCATTGACCATAACCTGCCGGGCAGGGCGGCCGTTATACTCAACTGAACTGGCCGTGACCTCAACGGTTATTGTTTCTCCGTCTTTCTTTTTGTGCCTCCAGGTGCTGCGTCGGCCATCCTGGATGGGTTGCGCCGCTTCATATACAAACGCGGGCACATCCTCCGGCGGGTGGATGTCTTTTACTGTCAAAGAATGAAATTCTTCCTCTGTATAACCGTAATGCTCCATTGCGGCGAGGTTCACTTCGAGAAACGCAAAAGTTTCGACATCATAGATCCAGGAGGGAAGAGGGTTGGTGGCAAACATAACTCGGTATTTTTCTTCACTCGACTTCAGACGATTTTCGGCTTCTTTCCCTTTGGTGATATTCTGCGAAAGGACAAAAATCCCTTCCGGTGAAGGCTCCACACTGATATCATACCAGCGTGTTCCTTTTCCCGGAAATTCTAAACTGGTCCGGAAATATTGCGGTACACGTTTTTCCATACAGCGGCTGAAATAGGAAAACACTTCTGTCTGTTCAATTCCCGGATACTTTTCGGTTATCTTACTGCCGGTCAGGTCCTCTTTCTTTGCTAAACCGTGTGAGGCGGCAGCGTCATTTACATATAAATATTTCCAGTCAAAGCCGATAATCATACAGCCTTCGAGCAGATTGTCCAGGGTTTCGTGAAAACGCTTTTCGCTGGCATATATTTTGTTGCGGACTTCAATTTGTTCGGTTATATCGCGGGCAGAACAGAATTGGACTTCAGGAAGAATCACGACTCTCCATTCGAGCCAGATGTAAGTTCCGGATTTGGTGCGGTAGCGGTTAATGAATCCTTCATCGGTTTCCTGGTTCAGAAGTTTTTCGAACCTTTCGAATGTGGATTCCTGGTCATCAGGATGGACGAAGAAAGTAAATGGTTTTGACTCGGCTTCCTTCTGAGTATAACCCAGTTTGTCTTCAAAGGCTTTGTTGACTTTAAGGAGTCGGCCCTGTCTGTCAAAAACCATTAATAATTCGGACGCGACGTCAAAAAAACGCCGGTAATCCCCCGCGCCAAGTTCAATCGGAGAGGCCATATATATGCTCTGACAACATAAGTGAGTAAAAAAAATATCCCGGCGACCAACCTTTATCGCTAGCACCTCCGGTCAACCGGAAAGCCACAATTCGATAATTTCGCCTTCTCTGAAAGGCTGAAAACACTAACAATAAAACATATAAATATACTTAATATTTTATTGAATAATGTCATATTCGCCCGCTACTACGGAATCAGTAGTATTCAAGGTTTTCGATTTATCAATCTCTGCGCCCTTCGCGGAAACCTTTGCGCCTTTGCGTTTAAGCATCCGTGGAAATCAGTCCGATCATTGTCATCAGTGTGCCATTCCCCCAAACAAATATCACCTCCCCCTGCAACTCCAAAATCAAATTCGCCCGCTACTACGGAATCAGTAGAATTCGAGGTATTCGATTTATCAATCTCTGCGCCCTTCGCGAAAATCTTTGCGCCTTTGCGTTTAAGCATCAGTGGATATCAGTCGTATCAGCGTCATCAGTGTGCCATTCCCCCGAACAAATATCACCTCCCCCGCAAATTCAAAATCAAATTCGACCACTATTACGGAATCAGTAGTATTCGAGGATTTCGATTTATCAACCTCTGCGCCCTTCGCGAAAATGTTTGCGCCTTTGCGTTTAAGCATCAGTGGATATCAGTCGTATCAGCGTCATCAGTGTGCCATTCCCCCGAACCAATATCATCTCCCCCGCAAATTCAAAATCAAATTCGACCACTATTACGGAATCAGTAGTATTCGAGGTTTTCGATTTATCAATCTCTGCGCCCTTCGCGGAAACCTTTGCGCCTTTGCGTTTAAGCATCAGTGGATATCAGTCGTATCAGCGTCATCAGTGTGCCATTCCCCCGAACCAATATCACCTCCCCCGCAAAACGGCATTGTCAATTATCAATTGTCAATTAGCAACTTGTGACCGCTGCCGCCCGCATTTAGTTATGTTGATATTAATCTATAAAAGACCTACCTTATAAGGATAAATAATCGGTTTTTCCAATGACGACCAAACTTTTCTGGTTTCTCTTTCTTATTTCGGCTGTAGCTCTGCAGTTAAACAGCCAGACCCGGACCGTGATATATGATAAGTATCAGAGCTTTCTTTCTACCTCAAATAATATGACCTACGGCCAGCTGCGCCTGGCCACGCCGCGCGTAAATTATCAGTCGAATTTAAATTACGATACAACCGCAATTGTTTACTTCGATACAATCTCTTCGAAGTTCCAGCTGACTCCATACGAGAAACAGCTGATAATCCAAAACGGTTTTATGGTAACCGACAGGAAGCGGTGGGAAAGTTTCGGCTCAGTCACAAAGGATATTTATCACAAGGACCTGCCGATGTTTATTTCTACCGATATGATGCTGCACGTGGTCCATAAGTCCTATGATAATATTCTCCTGGAGACTGAGGGTGGATTTCTGATTGACAAATCGAAACTGCTTCTTGATGAGATGGCAGCGAAAATTCCCGCGATGCACAGTCAGTATTCCGGTTACGCCGATTTCCAGCAGCCGCTGAAAGACCTCGATTATTATCTCACTGTCGCAAGAAAACTTTTTACTCCGTCCGTTAACCCGTATTACCCGGCCAATAACGGCAGGATCGACACAACTTTAGGATGGATTGCATCCTATGCAGTACCATTAACCAATTTATTCGGAGAAGAAGATCATTTCATTGACTTCAGCCAATTTAAAGTGCGCGGGCATTATGCAGATTCGGTAAATCAGATGCAGTTCCCTCTTATTGACGAATACTTCAGAGTGATGATCTGGCTCGGAAGGACCGAGATACCTCTGCTTAAAGAAGACGGCACTCCGATGAAACGGACGATCATTCTTTCCGCGCTTCTGGCAGATATGCTGAAAACTGTTTCAATATATGGCAAGTATTCGGATATCGATAAAGTGATTACTTCCTTTGTCGGCGATCAGGATAATCTTACCGTTCCAAACTTTAACGTTCTTCTTTCAAAGTGCGGAATAACGGATTTGTTGTCGCTACAGAACACAGCCGTAATAAACCAATTTAAAGATTCTCTCGTGAACAACCCTCTCGCGTTCCAGCGCATTGTATCCCAGATACTTTTAAGCAACCCGTTCGATTCAACAATCGTGCCTCCCGCAGTCGCGATAATGCTTTTCGGCCAGAGGTTCATCCCTGATTCATATATCACTTCGCAGGTGGTATATGACAGAATTCTTTATAACGGCGTGAAACAGCGCAGGATGCTTCCGTCAAGCCTGGATGTTCTGTACGGTTTAGGCAACAACCACGCGCTTGAGTATATCCGCCCCGAGATAGAACACTGGAACTACGCGAAGAACATTGCGTCCGTCCGTTACCTTATTTCAAATTACGAACCGCAGTTCTGGGACACTTCTTTGTTCAACATCTGGCTTAACGGAATACGGAGGCTCAATCCGCCGGAGCAGACGGCAATACTTCCGCCGTTTATGCGCACGAACGCGTACTGGAACAACAAAATGAATACCCAGCTCGGAAGCTGGATCGAACTGAGGCACGATAATATTTTGTATGCCAAACAATCATACTCGTCCGGATGGATCTGTTCGTACCCGCTAAGTTATGTCGAGCCGGTCCCCGAACTATATTATTCCCTGGGAAGGTTCGGGCGCAAACTTGCGGAAGTTATTGCGCCGCTTGATATGAACAGTTATTATAAATCCAAAATGATGTCATTCGGCAATTATCTTTACAACGTCTGCGATACTTTGCGGAACATTTCCATAAAAGAACTGCTCGGCGAACAGCTTAGTAATTCAGAAAAAATGTTTTTGCGCGGGATGATTAAGTTTGAAATGGGGTACAGTTCAAGTTATACCGGCTGGTATTACAACCTGCATTACAATGCCGACGTTAATTTCTTCAAAAAAGATTTTATTGTCGCGGATTATCATACCGCGGCGTTTGACACAAATTTTGTCTGGGTTGGCAATGTTAAACACGGAGGGACCGGAAGCATAAACCTCGGAGTATATGTCGTCCCTTATCCTGATTCACAGCTTTATGCTTATGCCGGCCCGGCTTACAGTTACTACGAGTATACATCAACCAATATGCTCCGGCTTGCCGACGCAGAGTGGGCCGGCCAGTATATGGCGCAGTCCGCACGGCCCGGATTCGTAAGTAATTACCTTGCTAACCAGTACGGCCTGCCGTGGGTTGCGGATAATAACCTGGTTTCTTACCGGGACAACGGACAAATCGAGGAATTCCGGCTGCTGAATAATTACCCGAATCCTTTTAACAGTTCCACAATTATCGCGTTTGATATCGCTTCTGTCGCTGAACTGAAGAATGTTGAAATTAATATCTATGATATTCAGGGCAACTTAGTTAAACGGCTGGCAAACGATGTGCTTTCCCCCGGAAGGCATTACATCAACTGGAAGGGCAATAACGACGCAAATAATCCTGTTGCAAGCGGTATTTATCTGTACAGAATCAAATACGGAGATAAACAGTATCTCGGGAAAATGAACCTGTTAAAGTAATCCGCGTGAATCTATAATATCAGCGCTGCCCGTGTCCTGTTCCGCGCGAACGGGACACGGATGCCGCGCAAAAACAGTACGATAAATATACCTTTCTGCAATCTCTTCTTTTACCCATTATTTCTTAACTTACATTTTCTTTATTTAAATTGAATTTGCTGATGGTTAAAAAACGTTACCCGCTTCATATTAAAATTTTTATTGGGCTGTTTGCCGGACTGATACTGGGACTTGCCGCGAATATCTTTTTTGCCGGCGCGCCGCAGTTAAAATGGGCCGTTACTAATATTGCTTATCCCGTGGGGCAAACATTCCTGCGTCTGATATTTATGATTATCGTCCCGCTTATTTTCACCGCGATCGTTCTCGGCGTCGCGGATTTCCGGGATCTGAAAAAGATCGGAAGAGTCGGCGGAAAAATTCTTTTCTTCACGGTTATTATAACATCGGTATCGGTTATTATCGGCATTCTTATCGTTAATATTTTTCAGCCAGGCAGCGGCATCAGCGAAGGAAACAGGCAGGCGCTCCTGGAAACAATCACCAACAATCAGAACGTAACCGGAATTATCTCTTCGGCTGAAGAAACTAAAAGCGTTGTTCAGATAATCATTGATATTATACCGCGCAATCCATTTGCCGATATTGTTTACTATCTCGATCCCAATTACCGCGGCGGCGGGCTTCTTTCCATTATGTTCCTCGCGCTTGTTTTCGGTATTGGTATGGCGCTTACCGACAGCGCGAAGATCGAACCGCTTACTAAAGTATTCCAGGGCGTGTATGAAGTCGTTATGAAGATAATCGACTTCGCGATGAAGTTCGCACCCTACGGCGTGGCCGCGCTTGTTTTTTCTTCCGCGTCGCAGCTTGGTTTTCAGATCATCGGCATACTGCTTAAATATGTTCTTGTGGTGCTTGCAGCTCTTGCGATCCATTTCTTTGTCACTTACGGGCTTGTGATTAAATACGCGCTGAAGAAGAACCCGAAGGAGTTTTTCACCAATATCAGCGAGGTTATACTTACCGCATTTTCCACGAGTTCATCAAACGCAACTCTGCCGACTGCGATCCGTGTTTCGATTGAAAAGCTTAAACTCGATAAGGACATCGCGAATTTTGTGCTTACTATCGGCTCGACGGCGAATCAGAACGGTACCGCGTTGTATGAAGGCATCACTGTGATTTTCCTCGCGCAGTTTTACGGAATCGAGCTTTCTATCGCGCAGCAGCTGGTTGTGATATTCCTCGCGATACTCGCGGGCGTGGGTACTGCGGGTGTTCCGGGCGGATCGCTTCCGCTGATTGTTATGATACTCCATACTATCGGAGTACCCGGTGAAGGAATTGGAATTATATTGGGCGTGGACAGGATACTCGATATGTCGCGCACGGTTGTAAACGTCGGGGGTGATATTGTGCTCGCCAGTTGGGTTGACGCATCTGAAAATCAAGCATTAACCAAGAGCGCATAAAGACGTAGAGTTAACGGAGGTTTATGTTATTCTCTCTGTGCCCTCTGTGTAAAAACTCCGTGTCCTCCGTGGTAAAACGGACTCGATATATCGGAGGAATTATTTCACCACAGAGTAATCAGAGATAACACGGAGATAACGGAGGTTTATGAGTGTGAATGAGCGGGACACATTATTGACTGCTTGAAGCAAAATATATAAAGTTTTTTCTTAACAATAATCATTATATGAACAGAACACTTATTCTATTTTTTATCAGCATTATTTCTCTCCACTCCCAAAACTGGATCAGGGTTGATTCGATCTTCGCTCCCTCCGGCGTGACAGTACAAAGTTTTTCCTGCCCCGCCTTTGCCGATATTAACGCTGACGGCAAACCCGATCTCTTTATGGGAAGCACCGGCAGCAGAGTTGATTTCTTTAATAATATCTCAACCGGTCTTCCGCCGAAATTCTTGAAAAACGATTCTCTCCTTAATTCAGTTTACAGCGATGGGATATTCACAAATGCAGATTATCCCGCGCTTGTTGATCTCGACGGCGACCGCGATCTGGATCTGGTGATCGGAGGCTATAACGGATTTCAGTTCTTCTATAATACAGGCGATTCCGCCAACCCATTGTGGAGGCGCGATACAATTGTTTTCCCCGCAGTGAACCAGGTGATCGGCACTGACCCCAAACCCGCATTCGCTGATCTTGACGGTGACGGTGATTTTGATTTAGTCGCGGGAATAGGTGAATCACTTTTCGGCGGACCGACACCGGGAATCTGTATGGGTTTCAGGAACAACGGCACAAAATTCGATCCCGTTTTCGTTCAGGATAATACGCTCGTTCAGGGCCTTCCTGATGCAGGGCTTAATGCTTATCCCTGCTTTGCGGATGTAGATAACGACGGCGACTATGATGTTACCATCGGGCGGGACGTGCAGACACTTTTGCATTACAAAAATACAGGTACGGCACAAAATCCCGCTTGGGCTTCTTTCAGTTCATTAGTAAGCGGCATCGCCCCCTCAACTTACTGGAACGATCCGGTTTGGTTTGATCTTGACGGAGACAACGATCTTGATCTGGTCTACGGCAATGCTGACGGCAACCTGACTTATTACCGCAACACAGGGACGGCGACCGCGCCTGTACTGCAGATTGACAATACTTACTTCCGTGTAATAAAAATTGACGGCAGCTCCGCAACCGCATCTCTGACCGACTACGACAAAGACGGAGACTTTGACCTGCTCAGCGGTATATGGTCCGGAAAGTTTATCTACTTAAAAAACAACGGAACTTCCGTCAATACTGCTTTCCAGACTACAACAATGCCTTTCTCCGGTTTTTCTCCGGGTTCATATTCGTATCCGGCATTCGGTGATATGGACGGAGACGGTGACCCGGATATTGTTGACGGTGTGCTCGGCGGTAAAATATATGTTTATATCAACAACAACTACACAAGTTTTACTTACAACAGTGTTGCGCTCAGCACCGTGAACGTCGGCGGTTTTGCATCCCCGGCCCTCGCGGATATAAACGGCGACGGCAGGACGGATGTTTTTGTGGGAGCTGAGACAGGCGCTAATTCAAGACTATATTTGAATATGGGAAGCAACAATTATATTCCGGGGGATTCTTTAATTGCCGGATTATCATTTTTCAGCAATACTCGCCCGACGTTTTCCGATTTTGACAATGACGGCGACTTTGACCTCGTTATCGGCAGAACCGGCGGAACGCTGATTTGCTACCGGAACACCGGCACAGCAACCTCGCCGCAATGGCTGAGAGACGACGCGGTTTTTGTAAATGTAAAAGTAAGGCAGAACGCCGCTCCCGGTTTTGCTGATATGGACGGCGACGGCAAAAAAGACCTTATCGCAGGAGAGTATAACGGAAATTTTACATTCTATAAAAACAATATGGAGATAACCGCCGTTGATGATAATACAGATCGAAGCAGCAGCGGACTGGTTTTAATGCAGAATTACCCGAATCCTGTCCGCGCGGGCGGGGAAACGAATATCAGTTTTATTTCTCCCGGTAATTGCGAAGTCTCATTTACGTTATTCGATATACTCGGACGGGAAGCGCACAGCATTCCGGCGCGCGAATACAGCCCCGGAAAACAAACAATTGTGCTGAACACAAATAACTTTCCGGCAGGTATTTATGTTTACCGGTTAACATCAGGAGACGGAAAATCCATTAGCGGCAAATTAGTCATCATAAAATAATATATCTTTGCGCCTTCGCGTCTTTGCGAGATATATTTTTCGTAAAGTGTTTGTCGTTTGTAGGTCGAAATTTATTTCGACCTTTTATAACATAATTATTACTAGCGTTCGTTTTTCATCTGTGTATTTCGGTAAGGCCTAAACGCAAAGGCACAAAGGTTACGCTAAGGGCGCAAAGAGAAACTCACATAAAACTCCGTTATCTCTGTGGTTAAAAATCTTCCGAAATACCGAGTCTGTTTTACCACGGAGGACACAGAGGTTTACACAGAGGCCACAGAGTAACTCGAATACTCTCCGCTATCTCTGTGGTTAAAAAAACCTCCGAGATACCGGGTTCGTTTTAACACAGAGGGCACGGAGATTTACACAGAGGCCAAAGAATTTTTGAAAAGAAACAGCGCATCACCTGAATTTTACACTCCCATATTTTCCGTAATAGGTTAAATTGCACTTATGATTTTCAGGCGAAACATTCCGGAGTGGATCACTTCCAGGCCCATTGCCCATCGGGGGCTTCACCAGGGGAAAGAGATTCCCGAGAACTCTATTGCTTCGTTCGAACTGGCAATTGAAAAGGGCCACCCGATCGAATTAGATATACATATACTAAAAGACAACTCCATCGCCGTTTTTCACGACAGGGACCTCCTTCGCCTTTGCGGCAAAGATCTGCTCTTAAAACACCAGACCGCGGTTTCGATAAAAGAATACTTCCTCTGCGATACAAACCAGAAAATCCCGTTACTATCAGAAGTGCTTAATCTTGTCAGCGGCAAAGTCCCGCTTCTGATAGAAATTAAAAACTTTAACTGGCCCGGGAGAATGGAAGAACAGGTATTGAAGGTTCTCAGGGATTACAAAGGCGAGTTCGCGGTTCAGTCATTCAATCCGTTTACGCCGAGATGGTTCCGAAAAAACGCGCCGGAAATTTTCACCGGACAACTGGCAACCGGCGTTGACTATCACGAGGTGGAATGGTGGAGGCATATGGCCACTAAGTATCTGCTGGTAACACTGGTGAGCCGGCCGGATTTTATCGGTTACGACATCGAAAGTATCCCTAATTTACCCACCCGGATTGTAAAGAAACTCGGTATCCCGCTTCTCGCGTGGACCGTGCGCAACGAAGAACAAAGATCGAGGGCCGCCCTGCACTGCAATAATATTATTTTCGAAAACCATACGGACTGAAACAAACTCCCAACGGAATCAGCACTGTTTGTTCAATGCGTTCTGCTACTCTTCCACCCTGTTAAAATTATTGTCTTTAACTTTCCCGTAAAAAGTTTTAATCCCGTTTATTGCCGGCGAATCCGGATATTTAGCAAAGATGCGCAGATAGGCGTCATTAAATTCACGGGTTAATTTTCCGGTCATATAATCGAATGCCGGAGTGTTATCCAATCCGTATTTAATGGTTTCCGTAAGAAAAGCCATCTTCTCCCTGACTTCATTTTTCATAAGCGCATCGGGATATTTCTTTAAATAATCTTCACACCACACAATGCGGTCCGCAAGAACATCCGGCGGTACGGAAAGCCCCGCATCCAGCGCGAAACCTTCTTTTTGTTCTTTTGACATTTGTACGTAATACAGTCTTAACGGAAGAGTAAGTTTTTTAAGCACATTATCACCCGGAAAATTAACGGCTTTTTCTATATACCCCATTCCTTCATATATCATAAACCTGTATCCGTTTTTTATCGCCGCCTGCGCAAAATCTTTTACTTCCGGATCCTCTTTAATGATGTATGCCGAATCTTCGGTGTAATTCTCGCAGAATAAGAATATCGATTCGCTGTTCAGGAAGTTAATATGCTTTTCGTAAATCGAGTGCACGGATTGCTCCATAAACCTGTTTATGAACAGCGCTGCCTGATCACATTCTTCGGGCGCAGCGGAAGAATAAATTTCTAAAAACTTATTTGTGAGATTAACTATTGATGAAGTTTCGGTTTTTGGCAGGGTTGCCGCGTAAGTTTTTAAGTCATTTAAGCGCTGTCCCGGTTGATAAGCATCTGAACAGGAAGTTATGCCGATTAAGGCAAGAACAGAAACAAACAGCATTGAATATATTTTAGTCTTCAAAAGACACTCCGCTTAAATTCATTGGATTATTTTAGCAACGCAGATTTTCATCCGGCATACAGGGAAATATAGTAATTAATTATTGAAAATAAATCGGGAGGTATTGGGATAATCTGGATTCACTTCTAATTGTGTGAAGTGCGGGCGAATTATTCGAAAGCGCTTTGTTCGGCGAACTCATCCCCGGCCCTTCTCCTGGAAAGAGAAGGGTGAGTGTTGGGATTTTTGGGGCAATTTTTCTTATGGTGAGAAAATAGCTATAGAATGAAATGTGTATGCGCTATTATACTTATTATAAGTGAACGTGATTGCCTCCCTTTTTGCGGGCAGAGGCTTTAAATTAAAACAGCCGGAGTTTTTATGCTCCGGCTGCCAGTGTTAATCTATCTTCTTATAATCATCTTGACTTAACAGAAACATCGCCGCCTGTTGTGGTGCATCTTATATCTTCTCCTCCGCCGTTAACTTCGGCTTCAAACTTCGATGAAGATATCTTAACAGATTTAGTAATATTTAATGAGCAGTTTACATCACCGCCGGTTGTCGCGAGCCTGACATTACATTTTATTGCTGACGGAACTATGAGCTGAATGTCGCCGCCGGTTGTTGTAAGATTAAATCCCTTGTTCACTCCTTTGTATTCGGCTTTAATATCACCGCCCGATGTTGACGCTTTAACAACTCCGTCATTTGAATTTATCTCAATATCTCCGCCGGAAGTGCTCGCGGTAACATCGCCGTATGTATCAATAACTTTAATATCGCCGCCGGATGTTGAGACAGAGAAGACGCCCTTAAAGCCGTTTACTCCGATGTCCCCTCCGGAAGTAGATACCCTCATATCACCGGCCGAACCGTATACATCCACATCTCCGCCTGAAGTGCGAAGCCGCATTTCGCCGTTCACATCCTTAATTTTGATGTCGCCGCCGGAGGTTACAACATCAGGATCAAAATTGCGGGGCAGCGCGATTTCTATTCTTACTGAAACATTGTTCCAGTCAAACATTTTCTTTAAGAAACTGCCTCTTTTTCTTGCAGTAACTTTAATGCTGTTGCCGGATTGCTCCGCGGAAAACTCCATTTTTTCGGCGGCCCTGTCGGTTGCCAGAATTTTGACCAAAACCTCTTTTTTATCCCAGGTGTTTATAATTACATCTCCCGATGAAGCATCAACCGCGAGTTTACCTCCGCTTTCGACGGCGAACTTTTTATCGAGAACTACCTTTCTCTCTTCGGCCCTTACTGAACAAATTGCTGTTCCCAGCAAAATGAATAAAGCATATAGCAGAACTGACTTAATATTGAGACTCATCGGATTTCCTTTTTTATTCGTTTAGACTCTGGAAAATTAACAATGGTTACCCTCACAACAGGGTGTTTGGGATGATCGGCGCAAAATGCCCCGGGATTGAGCGATTTTTATGACTAAAGGAGTGAAATTTTTATGTAAATAGGTGAAATGGATTTTTTGCGCAGTCCTGAATAAGAAGTGAACGGAAATGACAAATCAGAGGGGCACGGGCTTAGTAATAATAGTGCCGGGTAAAAAACAGTTCTTATGTTCTTTTTGGAGGATAGGACCGCGCCACGCCATTTAGCCAGAGACCATTGACGGAGGGGTCCCGGACTTATGACGATTACGGGCGGTCTTCCTTCATTTTAAAGCCTTCCTGTCACCTGCACTATTTTCCGGTTCCGATTTCTCC
>CAIMOS010000057.1 GCA_903843135.1 uncultured Ignavibacteriales bacterium
ACCTCAGTTTTTAAGGATTCAAAAATCCTGAATATCAACCGTTATCCTGAGGGGCCGATGGCTCCGGCAGGAACAGTTATGACAGTGAATTTTGAAATTAACGGACAGGAATTTACGGCGCTAAACGGCGGACCGCACTTCACCTTTTCTCCTGCAATCTCATTTGTTGTCCGATGCGAATCGCAGGAGGAAGTTGACCTGTACTGGGAAAAACTTCTTGACGGCGGATCTCCGCAGCAGTGCGGTTGGCTGACCGATAAATTCGGAGTTACCTGGCAGATAGTGCCGGTAGAGCTTTTTAAATTGCTTGGCAGCAGTGATGCCGGGAAAGCCAAACGAGTAAACGCCGCAATGCTGCAGATGATCAAACTGGATATTAATGTTCTCCGGTCCGCTTACAACGCTGATTAAAATATGAAATCGAAAATTGCTTTGTCATCGATTGACGAATACATCGCACTGCAGCCTGAAGCAATGCGGGAAAAACTTCACCGGTTAAGAGAAATAATCAAATCAGCCGCACCTGAGGCTGAAGAGGTTATCAGCTATATGATGCCCGCCTTCAAGTTTAATGGCATCCTCGTTTATTTCGCCCTTTTCAAGAGCCACATCGGATTTTTCCCGACAGCCTCGGGTGTAAAAGAATTTGAGGAACGATTACTGAAATACGAAACCAGCAAAGGCACAATAAGACTGCCCTTGGATAAACCGCTTCCGGTAAAACTTATTAAAGATATTGTCAGATTCAGGGTAAAAGAAAACCTATCAAAAAAAGGAAATGGGAAGCAAAAGTAACTAGATATCTTAAACCCCTTCCCCTTTTTTCAAAGGGGAAGGACGGGATGGGGTTAATGAAATGTTCTAAAAAGTTCCAGGGTTTTTTCCCTATCGATTACTAATCTAATCTTTTTAATATTTCATTCATAAGTGAATCCATCCTTGAGAACGCAAACCATTTTTTCCCCAGGTCTTTTAATGACGCTCCGATATGATACAACTCCTTTTTATCAATTATTAGAAAACGATCGTGACAGTCCTTCAGCGTTCTTACATCTATCGTAGGGTATTGGCTATTATGCTTCTCGATATCTAATTTTAATGAATCGCTGATTTTATTCGTAAAAATGGCTACTGTTACTTTTTCTCTTCGCTTGTCAAGAAGGGATAAGGTTACTTCGTTCACATAATTATCAATCAGTATTATCTCCCTTTCGGCGCTTTTGATTAAATCACTCAAAAATATATATGCGTCGAAAATCTGACCGTCAAAAAATATACCCTTATCGGGCTGGGGTTTTTTGTTTTCCAGGGCTTTAAATATCTGATTAATTTTTTGGTCAGCATCAAGTTGCTTTATCTCGACCCTTTTTAAACGTTCGAAAAAGTCAGCGTTATGAACGAAGAATCTCCTCATCTTTACAAAAGCACGCATAATCTGGATACTCACATCAGCAGCTTTTTCATTTTTAATTACTGCTGACACAGCCGCTACCCCCTCTTCAGTAAACACATAAGGCAAATATTTCCGGTGCTTTCCCCTGCCTGATTCTATGGTCGCATTTTGCGACCTTAAAGACTGAAATTCTTCCTCCGATAACTGAAAACAGAAATCCTCAGGAAAGCGGTTCGAATTTCTTTTTACCTGTTCATTTAATCTCTTGACATCTATACCATAAAAATGCGCTAAGTCAGCATCCATAATCACTTGCTCCCCCCGCATCAAAATAATACTGTTTTCAATCTTGGTTTGTGACGGAATTATATTCATTTGTTCCCTCTTGGAATTAAACTTAATGTCTCTACCGGTATGAATTAAATAAAAACAACCTCATTAATCACCGTTATGTAACTGACGCAAGTAAGCAAATTTCTCCTTGAACTCTATCATCGTGAATGCATCATCAACTTTGTATTCGCCGATCTGTGTGCGGCGGAGTGAATGCAGATACGCGCCGCAGCCGAGTTCGAGGCCGTAATCTTCCGCGATGACGCGGATATATGTCCCTTTGGTGCAGGCAATGCGGAATTTCACTATAGGAAGATTTATTTCGGTAAGGGTAAATTCGGTTATCTCAATCTCGCGCGGCTTGCGCTCGACGTGTACCCCTTTTTTTGCAAGCTGATAAAGCTTTGAGCCCTGATGATTTACCGCGGAATACATCGGTGGAATCTGCAGGATTTTGCCCGTAAACTTTTTTGTTGCGTTCACAAGCATTTCTTCAGTCAGGTGATCTGTGGGTTTTTCTTCGAAAGGTTCGGATTCAGTGTCCATTGTTTTCGTGCGCTTGCCGAGCATAAACTCCCCCTCATAAACTTTCGGCATTCCCTGGTAGTTGTCGATGGACTTTGTCATTTTACCTGTGCATAAAATTAACAAGCCGGTCGCCCTGGGATCCAGAGTGCCGGCGTGCCCAATTTTCTTAACACCGATTATTTTTCTCAGCTCGTGAACAACCTTGAACGAAGACCAGTTCAGAGGTTTGTCAATGAGAAGCGCCTCCCCCTTCAGGAAGTTGAGGTCACTCTTCTCCCTGAGGTTCTTTGCTATCATTCTCGTGAACTTTTTTTAACAGTGTGTTGATCTTCTCAACGTAATCCATTGTATCGTCGATATAGAAATTGAGTTCTGGTACAAACTTGAATGTTACCCTCGAGGCGAGTTCGTGCCGGATAAAACCTGATTTCTTCTTTATCATCTCAAGCACTGCCTCGCGTCTCTCTTTTTCAAAGACCGATATATAGATCTTAGCGAGTTTTAAATCGGGCGTAACTTTAACGTTAGTAATGGTAAGGAACGAAGTACCGAGATCGCTCACTTTATAAAGCAAAATAAGACTCAGCTCTTCCTTCAGAAGGCTTTCCACTTTTTCGATTCTGTGCGTCATTGCCTGGTCCTGAGCGTCAGCTCAATTTCTGTTTTGTTTCAATTATCTTGAACACTTCAATAATGTCCCCGACCTTAATATCATTAAAGTTAGAGATGTTCAGGCCGCATTCGTAGCCGGCATCAACTTCGCGCACGTCATCCTTGAAGCGTTTGAGCGATGAAAGTTCTCCTTCGTAAATCACGATGCCATCGCGGATAAGGCGAAGCTTGCTGTTACGCGTGATCTTTCCATCAGTAACATAACATCCGGCGACTGTACCAATCTTCGGAACTTTGAAAGTGTCGCGCACTTCAACGGTACCTGTAACTTCTTCTGAAAGTATCGGTGCGAGCAATCCTTCGAGTGCAGACTTAACTTCGTTTATAGCGTTATAGATAATGTTATATAATCTGATATCGACATTGTTGCTTTCAGCAAGTTTACGAGCATTGGCGTTCGGCCTTACGTGGAAACCGACAATGATCGCGTTTGAGGCTTCAGCAAGCAATACGTCGCCTTCTGAAATCGCGCCGACACCGCGGTGCAATACAGAAACTTTAACCTGGTCTGTTGAAAGTTTCATAAGCGAATCTGAAAGCGCCTGGACAGATCCGTCCACGTCGCCTTTAACGATGATCGGAAGTTCTTTAACTCCGCCGATCTTGATTTGCTCGGAAATTTCATCAAGCGTAATATGGCGTACCTGCCTGTTGTCCTGCTCGCGCTGCAGCTGCTGGCGCTTGTTGGCGATTTCTCTTGCTTCTCTTTCAGAATCCATCGCAACAAACATATCTCCAGCCTGAGGCGGGCCTTCAAATCCGATTACAAGGACCGGAGTTGCCGGGCCGGCTTCTTCAACGCGCTTATCGCGTTCATCAAACATAGCGCGCACCCTGCCGTGCTGTATTCCGGCTGTGAACGGATCGCCGATGCGGAGTGTGCCCTTCTGGATCAGTACAGTTGCGGTCATACCGCGGCCTTTATCCATCTTCGACTCAACAACGACGCCGCGTGCCTTCCGGTCAGGATTGGCTTTTAGCGCTAGAAATTCAGCTTCGATCAAAATCTTCTCGAGAAGAAGATCGACATTCTTTCCGGTCTTGGCGGAAAGTTCGACGCACTGATGGCTCCCGCCCCATTCTTCAACAAGAACGTTGCGGTCTGCAAGCTGCTGCTTGATCTTTTCTGTGTTGGTACCCGGTTTATCAATCTTATTGATTGCGATAATAATCTTTACGTTTGCGGCCTGGGCGTGGTTGATCGCCTCAACGGTCTGAGGCATAACCGCATCGTCCGCGGCAACAACAAGCACTACGATATCCGTCACCTGCGCTCCGCGGGCACGCATAGCAGTAAAAGCTTCGTGGCCGGGAGTATCGAGGAATGTGATGTATCTCCCCGGTTCAACTTCAACTTTATACGCACCGATGTGCTGCGTAATTCCGCCCGCTTCGCCGGCAACAACATTCGCCTTACGAATAAAATCGAGCAGTGACGTCTTTCCGTGATCAACGTGTCCCATTATTGTTACAACGGGAGAGCGTTCGACGAGGTTTTCATCGTCCTCCTCATCGGTCATAACGTCTTCGGCTGAGTACTTATCATCTTTTTCAATCTTAAAGCTGAACTCGTCGGCAACAAGAGTAATAGTGTCCATATCAAGACGCTGATTAATGGATACCATTAATCCGAGCGACATACACTTCTGAATTACTTCCCCGACTGAAACGCCCATCAGGTTGGCAAGATCGTTAACCGAGGCGTATTCCGTAATCTTAAGGACATTGCCCTCAGCTATTTTCTTTTCGATCTTCTCCATCTCGGCTTCCATCCTCTCTTTTTTCTTTCGCTTACGCATTTGAGCCCGGAAACCAAGGCCGGCATCTTCCATCTGCGATAGAGTTTTCCGGACGTTCTGGTCTATTTCTTTTTGTTCAACTTCAGCTTTTTTAATCTTAAAGCGTTTCTTAACTGCATCATCTTCAGTTCCCGGAACGCCGGTTTTAGTTTTAAGTTTCTTGAGTTTTTTCTTCGGACCGGAATCATCTCCGGCAACAGGCGCCGCGCCGTCTCTCGGTTTGGCCGCATCATTTCTGAAATCAGCTGCTTTGGTTACGACTGAAGTATCAAGTTTTTCGGTTCCGGGGAAGAGCGTAGAATCTCTTCTGTCGCCTCTCGGCCTGTCATCTTTTCTCGGCCCGCGCTGGTCCGTTCTAGGCCTGGCCGCTTCTCCTTCTTTGGCAACTTTACGTTTATCTATCTCTTTTGTTTCGAGTTTTTTCTTACCAAACTCTTTTTTACCTTTTTTACTCTTGAGCACTTTCGGTTCAGAAAGATCTATTGTACCCAGAATAGTAAGGCCTTTCTTTGCCTTTCTTTCGTGTGAAGGCGAATAAAGGTCGGGTTCGGCAGGCGCCTCCGGTTTTTCCTCAGTAATCTCGGCGGTCTCGGTAACCTCCTCTTCTGCAACAACCTCTTCATCAGGCGGGGCTGCTTCTGCGACCGGTGCGGACGCTTCAACAATTTTTTCTTCAACCGGTTCAGAAGCGGGCGGAGCAGGGGACGCAGGCACGGCTTCAACCACCGGCTCTTCTGTCACCGCCGGAATTTCTTCAACTGCCTGAACTTCCGGTTCCTCGTGATGCGGTTCGGCTGCGGGAGCAGCTTCCTCAACCGGAGTTTCCTCTGCCTTATGGGGTTTCTCTTCCTTATCGGCGGACTTTTTCGTCTTCTTCTCTTCTTTCGAAGGTTCAGGCGATTTCTTTATCTCCTGCACTTTTTTATTGTGCGCGGCTGTTTTCTCAATATCCTTTTTGTAATGATCCCGGATATCCTTCATCATATCATCGGTTACGGGAGAATTGGCGGAAAGGACTTTATGCCCTTTCTTCCGGAGGAACTCCATAACTGATTCCGCAGACTGCCCGGTTTCCTTGGCTATCTGCAGTATTCGGACTTTCTTTTCTTTAACTTCGCTCATAAATATCTAGACCTTCTGGCGGTCAGTTCTCCTCGTATTGATCATTTACAATTTTAAGGATCCGTTCAACGGTTTCCTCATCAAAATCCGGTAACTCAAGCAGCTTTGCTTTGCCGGCTTTAAGCACGTCAATAGCTGTATCGATACCGTGTTCGTTAAGTTTCTTTCGGATCTCTTCGCCGATCTGGTCCTGTATCTCGATAAGTTCAATATCGCCTTCGTACTCTTCGAGCGTGCGTTCAACCTTAACGAGTTCAATTTCATAACCAAGCAGGCGTGATGCCAGCCTGATGTTGGATCCGCCTTTGCCGAGTATCGCGGCTGTCTGGCCCTGATCAGCGTAAATCGTGATCTTCCTTGTTTCAGGGTCGATTTCAATTTTCTTCAGTTTGCCCGGAGCAAGCGACTTCTGTACCATAAGATCCAGGTCGTCGGTGTATCCGATAACGTCAATATTCTCGTTGTTAAGTTCCCTTACTACGTTATGAACTCTTACGCCCTTCATTCCGACGCACGCGCCTACTGCATCGATGCGCTTGTCCTGCGACTCAACGATGATCTTCGCTTTTTCGCCGGGTTCTCTCGCGATGCTCCTTATTTCAATGATGCCGTCATAAATTTCCGGCACTTCAATTTCAAATAATCTTCTGAGGAACAGTTCGTCAGCGCGGGAGATGATAACCTCAGGGCCGTTTTTGCCCATACGCACTTCTTTGATGACCGCACGGATAGTGTCGCCCTTCTTGTATTTTTCGTGCGGTATCTGCTCGTGCCGCGGAAGGATGAGTTCGTTTTTATTATGATTTACAAGTATGTCGGTTTTGCGGAGCTGATAAATATCGCCCACAACCATCTCGCCGACCTGTTCATTGTACTCTTTGAAAATTACGTCTTTTTCAATTTCCCGGATTTTCTGGTTCAGGTTTTGCTTGATGAGATTTACAAGCCTTCTGCCAAATGAAGCCACGGAAAGTTTTTCCATAAAGTCATCACCGATATCGAGTTCGTCTTCGTTCCCTTTTTCATTAACGTCATCAAGGCTGATCTGTGTTACGGGATCTTCAACCACTTCAACGATTTCGCGCAAATAATAAATTTCGATATCGCCGCGGTCCATATTAACAATAACTTCAGACCTCGCGCTTTCTCCGTACTTCTTCTGAACGAGAATGGCAAAGACTTCTTTAAGAACTTCGATAAGGTAATCCTTATCTACGTTCTTTTGTTTAACCATCATATTAAACGATTCGGTGATCTCGGTATTCATTCCGCTGTGATACTCCTTATTTAAAACTCAAAACTATAGTTGATTCTTTTATACTGTTAAAATTTACCGCGAATTCTTTTTGCCTGCTGTCCTCAAAAAAGAGGGTCTCTTTTTCAGTCCTCAGAAGTTTTCCCTGAAGCTTAAGCTCTTCTCCGGCAGGCGATTCACAGACGATGTTGAATTTTCTTCCGGTGTGTTTAGAATACTGATCAAGATAGATAAGAGGCTTATCTGCTCCGGGAGACGAGACGTCCAGTCTGCCAATTGACTTTTCCAACCCGGCTAATTCGATTCTTTCGGAAACGAGCCGGCTCACGCGGGCGCAATCCTCAACGGAAAGATTTCCGGCGGAGTCGATGAAAAGTTCGACAACACGGTTATTTTCCGTACCTCTGAAATGGATATCAATAAAGAGGAAGCCTTCTTCGGAGGCCGTTTTTTCGCAAATTTCGCGTATTTTGGTCAGTTGTTCGTTCATAATAAAAAAAAACGCCCAATGCGGGCGAATCTGAAAGAAGAAATTTACTAAATATTTCAGCCATTACCAAATCAGTAAATTTACCCCGGGACTGATTTCCAGGTCTAACTCCCCCAGAGTACGGTTCAATTGAAAATTCGGTGGCAAAAGAATGTTCTTCCGAATATTCCCTGTTCCCCGCAAACGGTTGAAACCGTTTGGCTGCATATTTATATTTTTAATTGATTTTTGGGAGGAAATCGGTTCAGCGATTTCCGGTATGCGGATGGGGGCGCGGATTTTTCCGATTCAACTCAAAATGCGCCACCAGAATTTCAGATGAACCCATAGTACACACTTAATTCGTGATATCCGTTTTGATGATAGGGGAGGTTCCAGATTTACAAAAAATAGAAATCCCGCACTACAAAAGTAATGCGGGAGTAATTACTCAGGAAACGAGGCTCAGATTAAGCCCAGGATTCTTTTAACCTTCTATACGTTGCTACGAAGAATCCGATCACAAGCACCAGAACACCGAGCCATACTAAACTGACAAAAGGCTTTACGCTTGCCGTAACTGAAAGTGTTTCTTTCGGTACGAAAGCGGCCTGGTCCACTGTAAGCGGGCCTACTATTATGTCGGCATTTTTACTTGCCGGATCAATTTTGGTCAACTCAATCCTCATATTCAATTCTTTAACCTCAGCGGGAACAAACATCGGCTGCCCGCCGCTGCTGGTCATTAATACTTGTCTTTCATATTTCTTTCCGTCTTTCTCTACGGAAAGTTTTGCGCCCATCGTAAAGCTTCCGCCCTGCATCATCGCGCCCATATCCGGTTTGATGAACTCAGCGTACTTAATGGACGCACCGAGAATTCTGGTCTCTTCATTAACCGTAAGCGTAAGGGAGTTACCCTGCGGCGCGGACTGGCTTCCGTCATCGTATCCGAGAGGAGAAACGTAAAAATCTTTTACGAACCCTTCGAGTACGTACGGCTCTCTCATCATACCATCGTTAAAATCGCTGATGTACATAACCGGTTCAACATTAAATTCAGTGTCGCCTTTTTTTACGTTGATATTGAAAGCGTATTTATTGTCTTCCGTGGGCCTGTATCCCGTAAACTGCATCGTGTACCCGAAAAGTTCCACAGGCACGCCTTTGGTAAGATCAACGTCTGTCTGGACGCTGTATGCCGATGAAGCGATAACGCCTAAAAAGAAAATCGCGAAGCCCATATGCGTGAGAGAAGCGCCGAGCATACG
>CAIMOS010000058.1 GCA_903843135.1 uncultured Ignavibacteriales bacterium
GCCTTTTGAAAATACGGGGTGTGGTAACAGGAATTATTTCTGTTTAAGCAGGGATTTTATCTTGTTAACAAAAACGTCTTTTGAAACGAGTCCCACGTGCTGATCGACTATGTTGCCGCTCTGATCGACTACGAAACTGGTAGGGATCGCGGAGATTCCGCCGTAATCCTGGACTACTTTGTCGTCGAAATAGACTACCGGGTAGTTTATTCCGTAATTCTTTACGAAACCGGGAACGCTCCGGGGTTACCTTTGACACAGGCCCGCAAAAGATTAGTTTCTAAGCACATAAGGTTGAGATTCAAACCACATGCTTTCCGAACTTGAAAATTGTTGTCTCTGAATCAGGTTAATAAATTAACTTTTGTTATTACCAGTCAGAAGGTTTTATGAAGTTTGTCCGCGGGATCTGAATTGGGAGTTGTGATGTTTTTAAGACCCCTTGTCTGATTCTCTTTAAAAAATCTGAATTAGCCATAAGTTGTTTTGAGGGATGGCCTTTCCCGGGCATTATTAAACCAATCATTTTATCCGGATGATGTTTTTTAACAAGCCGCATCGCTTCACTAAGGTCACTGTCATTGGAGACTACGATAGCGCAGTCATAACTGTTTAACCATCCATCGTTCAGCAGGTGCACCGCGAGATTAACATCAGATCCTTTCTCCTCGGTCTTGTAAACTTTAACATATTTTTTGGTGACTGATGGATCGGCGGAGCGCATAGAAATTGTGTGTGTGAGAAAATGCCCCCAGACAATATTTAGTTCGGGGATATGGTATTTGAGAGCGTTCAGATAGTTCATCTGCTTTACGGGTTTGAGCGGATTATAAAGACCGGACACCGGGGCGGTAAAAAATTTGATTCCCGAAATATGATGATTTGAAGAAAGGAGTTTTTGGAAGACTGACTTAATATCGAGCCATTTATACGCGGTATTTTTTATCGCACCATAATAAAAATTAAATCCGTCAACGTAAATTATTGTCCTCACCATTACTCCGATCGATTTAAAAAAGCAAGAGTCACCGAAGTGACTCTGCGCCCATTGGCAAAGGCCTCAGGGTTGGTTAATACCTGCACAATATTAGCAAAAAAAGTAAAAACAAACAATACTAAAGAGGATATTCAATAAAAAAGGCGATTTGTTAGATCGCCTTTTGAAAATCCGGGGGTGGAAACAGGAATTATTTCTGTTTAAGCAGCGATTTTATCTTGTTTACAAAAACGTCTTTTGAAACGAGTCCCACGTGCTGATCGACGATGTTGCCGCTCTGGTCAACTACGAAACTGGTGGGGATAGCAGAGATTCCGCCGTAATCCTGGACCACTTTGTCGTCAAAATAGACAACCGGGTAGTTGATTCCGTAGTTCTTTACGAAGCCCGGAACATCGGCTTTGGTCTTTTCCTGGTCGACTGATATTCCTATGACAACCACGTCCTTTTTATACTCTTTCTGGATCGCGATTAGATCAGGGATGCCTTTGCGGCAGGGGGGACACCAGGTCGCCCAGAAGTCGATGATGACGATCTTTCCTTTGAACTGGGAGAGTTTGATGGTCTTGCCGTCAACGCTTTTTAAAGAAAATTCAGCGGCTTTGGAGCCCGCGGTGCTGGCCATACTTCCTTTGTTTCCTCCCATATCACATCCGTATACGAGACTGACTGAGAAAATAAAAAGGAGAGCAACTAATAAATTTCGCATATAATAAATTCCAATCGTTTTTTTCTGTAAGATGCGGCTTATTGAATTCGGTTTCACTTATTCAGCCTTTTCTTTTGAGTAATATGGAGGATACGGGCCGGACTGCGGTTCCTTCCGGGTATTATTTACGATGAAGAAAATCACCAGGATAATAATTATTATCGCCGTTGATACGGGGTTCTTATACTTCGGGTCGATCAACGGTTTTTTCTCCGGCGCCTTTTTAAGGCCAGGTTTTTTATTCCCTGAATTTGCCTGTTTAGCCATTTAAAGTCTGTTGTTATTTTATTGAAAGCTAAAGATAAATAAAAATCGATAAAATAAAACGGCAGAAATTCAATTATCAATTAACAATTACCAATTACCAATTATCAATTACCACGTTCGTTGGCGTTTATGCGCTTTTCGGTTTCTTTGATGAGGGAGTCGCAGAAGACGGCCCACTCTTCGGGGTTTTCTTTGTAGTATTTTATGGTTTTATCGAACCGGGCTTTTGTGATGCCGTGTTTTTTGTAAAGGGCCTCTTTGATCTTTTCGGTGGCCTGTTTGTCGCGGCCAAGGCTGTCCTGCGCGATGAGGAGATCGGTATAAACTTTCCTGAACTGGTCCTCGGGGATTTTGCCGGTGCAGCCGGGGGCGGTCAGTAAGGTGACAAAAAGTAATAGTGAAAGAAGGATATGAAGGGGCGGGATGAATCCCGCCCTACAAATTAAAGTCATTTCATTCTCTTGCTTGCTTCGAAAAGAATTTTCTTCTCTTTCTCGCTGAGGTTTTTGTAACCGCTCTGGCTTATCTTATCGAGTATTTTGTCGATGTCTTCCTGTGTGATGCGGTCTTCGTTAATGTCGTGGTAATTTACATCCTGGATACCTTCATCGCGGTTATAAGGAGCCTGACCGTTATTGTATGAAGAATATGATGAGCCTCGGTATTCATCTTTCCGCTTGTTCTTAAATGTACCGATGTAGTCTTTCATTCCGAAGGTCGTTCTCTTGTCAAGCAAAATGAACAAGAGTCCGGCAACTGCTCCGCCGATGTGCGCAAGGTGCGCGACGCCGCTTCCGCCGTCGTCAATGGCCATTACGTTAATCAGAACCAGGAATCCGATGAAGTATTTTGTCTTTACGGGAATTAAGAAATAAAGGAAGATATACCTGTCAGGGAACATAAGCGCGAAGGCGATCATTACGCCGAAGATCGCGCCTGAAGCGCCGATAACCGGGGGTGTTGCGCCGGTAAGGAGCCCGGAAAGGAGAAGATGCGCAAGTCCGCCGCCTACGCCGCTGAGGAGGTAATATGTTAAGAATTTTTTGCTGCCCCAGAGCTGTTCCAGTTCAACCCCGAACATCCAGAGTGTAAACAGGTTGAAGAAAATATGGCTGAAACTTCCGTGAAGGAACTGGTAGGTGATTATCTGCCATACCTGGAAATCCCCTGAAGCAAAGGAATTAAGCGCTAACCATCGCATCAGAATAACGTAAGCGGGTACGCCGCTCACGACAATATTCTCCATCATCGTTTGAAGGAAGAAAACAGCGCCGTTTATTATTAACAGGTTTTTTATAACCGGCGGAAAAAAACTGAACCCGCCGAAACCCATAGGCCTGTAATATCCGTTTGACATAGTATCTCGTCCTTAGTTAAAAAATACGAATAAGGACTGCGGAAGCAGTCCTTATTAAAAATAAACAAAAATATCCGTGAAAAAAATCCCCCGGAATACCGAAAGAGGTCGAAATGAGTTTCGGCCTGCATATTCCGGATAACACAACCAGAGTGGTCGAAATAAATTTTGACCTACATATTTCGATTAACACACCCAGAGTGGTCGAAATAAATTTCGACCTACATTCTTGGAATAAATTTCGACCTACATCCCCCTCTCTTTATTAAGAGAGGGGGCAGGGGGTGAGTTATAAATTATTCAGCGCTTCAACGCCGGGGAGCAGCTTTCCTTCGAGAAACTCGAGTGAGGCTCCGCCGCCGGTGGAAACGTGAGAAACAGATTTTTCCAGATTCGCTTTGGCGATGGCTGCGGCAGAATCTCCGCCGCCCACAACCGTAACGGTACCTTTTGCAGTCGCCTCAGCCAGAGCCGTTGCGATCGCGTTGGTGCCTTTAGCATAGTTATCGAATTCGAATACGCCCATAGGGCCGTTCCAGACAACTGTTTTTGCCGAGAGTACCGCGTCGCGGAACAATTTAATTGTTTCCGGGCCGATATCCAGCCCCATCAGGTCCGACGGGATGCTGTTTGCATTTACAACAGTCGCAGGCGCTTCGTTTTTGAATTCAGGTGCGGCCACAACGTCGACTGGAAGATAAACCTTAGCTTTGCTCGAATCGAATTTGCCGATCAGTTCTTTGGCAAGTTCAAGTTTTTCTTCTTCGAGGAGCGACTTTCCGATCTCCATTCCTTTGGCTTTGAAGAACGTGAATGCCATTCCGCCGCCAATGATGAGGATATCCACCTTGTTCATAAGATTGTTGATAACATCAATCTTGCCGGAAATTTTGGCTCCGCCGAGGATGGCGCAGTAAGGCCTTTCGGGATTGCCGATAGCTTTGCCGAGATAGTTCAGTTCTTTCTCCATCAGGTAACCCGCGACGGAGACTGGGAGGAACTTCGTAACGCCTTCGGTGGATGCGTGCGCGCGGTGCGCGCTGCCGAATGCATCGTTAACGTAAACATCGCCGAGTTCTGCAAGCTGTTTCGCGAAAGCCGGGTCGTTCTTTTCTTCCTCTGCGTGGTAGCGGAGGTTTTCGAGAAGGAGTACTTCGCCTTCTTTAAGGTCAGCGGTCATTTTCTTCACTTCGTCGCCGATACAGTCAGGGGCCATTTTGACCTCTTTCTTTATCAGTTCGGAAAGTTTTTTAGCCGCCGGCTTCAGGCTGTACTTCGGATTCGGCTGGCCCTTCGGCCTGCCGAGATGGCTCATCAGTATTGCTTTGCCGCCTTCTTCCATAATCTTTTTGATCGTCGGAAGAGATTCAACTATTCTTTTGTCATCGGTAACATTGAAGTTCTCATCGAGCGGGACATTGAAGTCAACGCGGACGAGGACTCTTTTGCCTTTCAGCGAAATGTTATCGATTGTTTTCTTATTCATTTCTTCAGTCCGTTAAATTATGCTTTTGCAATTTTCTGAAGGAGGTCGATTACGCGGCAGGAATAACCCCACTCGTTATCGTACCAGGAAACAACCTTGAAGAATCTTTTTTCGTCTTTGAAGTTGTTCTGCATCGTAGCGAGTGAATCGTAGATGGAGGACCTGTCATCGTGAACGAAATCTGTTGAAACGACTTCTTCGTTGCAGTATCCGAGGATGCCTTTCATATAGGTCTCGGATGCTTTCTTCATCAGGTCGTCGATCTCTTTGATTGAGGTTTCTTTAACGGTGCGGAAAGTTAAGTCAACTACTGATACGTCAGCGGTCGGGACCCTGAATGACATACCGGTAAGTTTTCCTTTTACGACCGGGAGAACTTCGCCCACTGCTTTGGCGGCGCCGGTTGATGAAGGGATGATATTGATAGCTGCAGCGCGTCCGCCTCTCCAGTCCTTCTTTGAAGGGCCGTCAACTGTTTTCTGCGTAGCTGTATAAGCGTGGATGGTGGTCATAAGGCCGGTTTCGATTCCGATACCTTCTTTAAGAAGTACGTGTACAACCGGTGCAAGGCAGTTGGTTGTGCAGGATGCGTTTGAGATGATATCGTGTTTTGCAGCATCGTATTCGTTATCGTTAACGCCCATAACGATGGTTTTTACATCGCCTTTACCGGGGGCGGAGATGATAACTTTTTTAGCGCCGGCCGCTAAGTGGCCTTTTGCTTTTTCTGAATCCGTGAACAAACCGGTTGATTCGATAACGTATTCAACTCCGAGTTCTTTCCAGGGAAGCTGTGAAGGATCTTTTGTGGCTGCGATACATTTTGTTTTGAAGCCGTTAACTACAAAGACGTCATCGACTTCGACAGCCGCGCCGCTTTTTTCCGTGGAAAGGTTTGCGTTTAATCTGCCGTGGACTGAATCATACTTAAGCTGGTAAGCAAAATATTTTGCGTCTGTTGTTACATCGACAACTGCAACTACTTCGATTTCTTTTCCGAGCAGGCCTTTTTCAACGATTGCGTTAAATACTAATCTACCGATTCTACCGAAACCGTTTATTCCGATTTTTACTGGCATAGGATCTCCTGTACTGTTTTTAGTGAAAAATAGACTTTAAATTTACGGAAGTGGGGGCGGAAATTCAATTATTATTCATACAAAAATAAATGCTTATTGACTTTGATTTAAATCAAACCTATATTTCCTGTTCAATTAAAAAACTGTGAAGAGCAATCCCTATGTTTGAGAATGACAATTTCCTGAAATATGTTCCTATTTTCGCGGATCTTGACGAAGAGACCCTCGAAAAAATAGGCAAACTTGGAAAATCAAAGATCTTCGAAAAAGATTCAGCGATACTTATGGAGCACGAAACCGGCTCCGCGCTGTTCGTTATTGTTAAAGGCAAGGTAAAAGTGTTCCGTGTCAGTGACGACGGAAGGGAAGTGATCCTTTCCATATTGGCGGATTCCGATTTCTTCGGCGAAATGGCGATACTTGACGGGTTAACCCGCTCCGCCAATGTTTCGGCGATCGAGGATTCGGAACTCTTCATCATTCAGAGAAGTGATTTTCTTGACCTTCTTTACAACCACCCTGAAGTTTCGGTATCGCTTATGCAGGAACTTACCAAACGCCTTCGCGCCGCGGATATGAAGATCAAATCTCTGTCGCTCAAAGACGCTGAAGGAAAGGTCGCGACCGTGATTTTACAGCTTGCGGATGATATCGGCAAGATACGCCAGGGTGTTGTTGAAATTGAAAAACTTCCGTTCCAGCACGACCTCGCCAATATGGCAGGCACATCGAGGGAAACGATCTCCAGGACACTTCATTCGTTTGCGAAAAAACACCTGATTGAACTTGAAGGCAGCAAACTGAGAATTCCCAATTATGAAAAATTCAAGGAATTATTCCTTTAGAATTTATGGCTGGTAAGGTTGATCTGCATACTCACACGAATCATTCGGACGGATTTCATTCTCCTTCCGGATTGCTTGAACTTGCGGCTTCCAGGCAGATAAGGACAATCAGCATAACCGACCACGATACTGTGGACGGCGTTAAGGAGGCGATGAAACACGCTGTGCGGTTCGGCATCGAGATCATTCCCGGTGTTGAATTCAGTTCTTACCATAACGACCAGGAAGTCCATATCCTTGCGTACTTCATTCCGCTTGATGATCCCGAACTTAAAAGGTATCTCACTTTTTTCCGTCTTGAGCGGGAACGCCGCGCTGAACGAATAATTGCCAAACTGAATAAACTGAATGTGGATCTTACAATGGAAGATATAAGGCTCGCCGCCGGAAGATCGACCATCGGAAGGCCGCACATAGCGAATGCCCTGTTGCAGAAGGGATTTGTTAAGAGTTTCGGCGAGGCGTTTATTCAGTATCTCGGGAACAACGCTCCGGCTTATGAGAGGAAAGTGCACATTTCCCCCGGTACGCTATTTAAACTTGTCAACGATCTCGGAGGGCTCTCCTTCCTCGCTCATCCCGGGAATATGCCTGAGGATACTATCAAGGATATAATTGATATGGGAGTTGACGGGATTGAAGTTGTCCACCCTTCACACTCGCAGTCACAGGTTGAGTATTATACAAATATCGTTAACACATATTTCCTGCTCGGAAGCGGCGGATCTGATTTCCACGGAGGGAAACGGGCGGATGAGACAAATCTCGGGAAGTACTGCGCGACGCCTGATATGATAAGCAAAATGAAAATTAATATTAAAAAACATATACCATATAACTGAAACCGATATGAAAGTATTTGAAGGCGAACTGAACGCAAAAGGATTAAAGATCGGCATTATAACTGCCCGTTTCAATGATTTTATCTCGTCAAAACTGGTTGAAGGCGCCACGGACTGCCTGGTGCGCCACGGCTGCTCCGGCGATGATATTAGTATTTACAAAGTTCCCGGCTCTTTCGAGATCCCGATGATGGCGGACAAACTGTGCGGACTGAAGCAGTTCGACGCTGTTATCTGCCTCGGCGCCGTCATCCGCGGCGCGACCCCCCATTTTGATTATGTCGCGTCGGAAGTAAGCAAAGGCGTTGCAAGCGTTTCGCTGAAGTATGGTGTGCCGGTTGTGTTCGGCGTGCTTACCACAGATACGATTGAGCAGGCAATAGAGCGCGCGGGAACGAAGTCCGGCAACAAAGGCTGGGACGCCGCTATGTCTGCCATCGAAATGGCGCAGCTGATTAAGAAGATTTAAGTCCGTTGCAGGGCGGGATTCATCCCGACCTCTCATATA
>CAIMOS010000059.1 GCA_903843135.1 uncultured Ignavibacteriales bacterium
AACATATCCGGTTAATCAGGACTCTGATATCAGCAGCACAGTTAAGGTTATCAAGTTTAACTCGCCCGGTGTGGTCAACCGGAGCATAGCGGATTACAAATCCTTTCTGTACTAGTTGCCGTACCGGATTCAGGACGGACGGATGTTCGATTTCTGATACTACTATCTCATTCTTTTCCGGGTCATAATCAATTGATTTTGTTAAAAGATTATTTGCTTCGGTTGTTCCGGAAGTGAAAATAATCTTAGATGGTTCAGTTTGAAGATAGCGGGCAATAATTTCCCGGGAAAATTCAACAGCCGCGTGTGCTTTTCGCCCGAACAGATGGCCGGATGATCCTGGATTTCCGTACTCATCTTAGAAATAGGGAAGCATAGACTCGAGAACCTCCGGCGCTACACGTGTTGTTGAATTATTATCAAGATATATAGGAAATTTTAGCATTACTTAATGTTGCACAGATAATTTAAAATAAAAAAAGCCGGATAATTGGTATTATCCGGCTTAACACTGTAAACGAATTATAGTGCAGAGAAAAGAAAATGTATTGATGTCCGGGCAAAATTAACTAATGGAGTAAAGAAAATACCAAATATCAATACCGGCGCCGCAAGAACAAATACGACTGATGCCTCATAAAGTGTATTTTTAACTGCTACCGGTTCATCTTTCCTCTTATTCAGGAACATATGTTTGAGAACTCTGATATAATAATAGAGTGAGATGACCGTGTTAAGAAGTAGGATCAGAGCAAGTACAATCATATTCGAGTCTATCAAGGCAAGGAATACATATAACTTGCCGATGAACCCGGCGGTTGGGGGCAGACCAGTAAGTGATACCAGGAAAATACCTAAAGATACTCCGAGGTACGGCATCGATGTGCCAAGTCCGTCGTAATCATCAATATTTTCACTATTGATCTTATTATTGATCAGGATAACAACGAGGAAAGCTCCGAGATTCATCAGAAGATAAACCGCGAAATAAATCATCACTGCCATCACGCCGGCTTCTGTCTGAACCGAAAGGGCAGCGAGAAGGTATCCTGCGTGTGCGATGCTGGAATAAGCTAGCATACGTTTAACATTGTCCTGCCAGAGAGCGGCGAAATTACCCAATGTCATAGTAAGAATGGAAAGAACAACCAAAAGGTCTCTCCAGTTAAATACAGGTAATGTCTGCCATATACCGGTGGAGACTACATCGCTGATGAAACCTAATTTCAGAAATCTTATCAATAAAGCAAAACCCGCTGCTTTGCTTGCAACTGAAAGATAAGCTGTGATTGGTGTCGGGGCGCCTTCATAAACGTCAGGTGTCCAGAAATGAAACGGAACTGAAGATATTTTATACCCGATACCTGCAAAAATTAACAGTGCGGAGAAGAAGACTATCAGGTTCGGTGCAGTTATCATTCCCAGGAATCTGTTAATCTCATACAGGTTGGTTGACCCGGTAAGACCAAATATTAAAGAAATGCCAAAGAGCATTACTCCCGAGGAAGTAGCGCCGTAAAGAAGATATTTCAGAGATGCTTCACTGCTTTTTTTCGACGTTTTAATAAAGCCGGCCAGTACATACGAACTTAAGGATACAAGTTCAATTGAGAGATAAATCAGGATCAGATCGGCTGCGGAGATCATAAAGAACATACCGAGGATCATACCGAAAATAAGCGTGTAATATTCTCCGAACCTTTCAAAACCTTTCTCAAATTCATTAGAGAGGGTAGTAAAAAGGACAAGGAAGATCGACGAAACAACGACGATTATCTTAAAATATGTTCCGAGACTGTCAACAGCCACCATTGGCAGATAACCGATCGGTTTGAATGCCTGTTCCATCATCATTACCTGGTCAATCAGATAATATAATGTAACCAGTAAAAACAATATTGATGTGTATGGCAAGTATTTTTTACTGTCCTTCAGGAATAGGTCCAAAAGTAAGATGACCACAAGCCCGACGGAGATACATATTTCCGGGTTTATGAACGCTAAACTATTGAAGAAATAATCAATATTCATATTAAAGTGTTCAGTGTGTTAAATTCGAAAATAACGGCTGATTTTTGATAATAAAATCTACCATTGTGTTTACTGACGAGTTCATCAGATCGAGCATAATTGACGGAAAGACTCCCAAAAGAAGTACAATGACTGTCAAAGGAACTAACATTGCATATTCTCTGAAATCAAGATCCTTAAGCGTTGACCACTTTGGATTCAATTCTCCCAGATAAACTCGCTGCAATGTCCAGAGCATATAGCCAGCGCCTAACAGAATACCAAGTGTCGAGATAACCGTAATTGTGCGAATCGAGTCAACGCTGAATGCTCCGAGAAATACGAACGCTTCAGAAATAAAACCACTAAGTCCCGGTAATCCGATTGCCGCAAAGAAAGCAACAGTAACAAATCCCGTATAAACCGGCATCTGGTTTGCCAGACCGCCGAATTCATAAAGGCCGCGTGTGTGGGCCCTGTCATAAATTACTCCCACGATAAGGAAGAGCATTGCTGTGATCGTTCCGTGGTTGAACATTTGAAGTATTGCGCCTGAGATTCCGGCGGAATTAAGTGAGGCCATTCCAAGCATCACAAAACCCATATGAGATACTGAGGAGTAAGCAATCAGCTTCTTGAAATCCTTTTGCGCCATTGCTACGAGGGCACCATAAACGATATTCACCATACCGAAGAAAGCGATCCACCAGGCGAGCTGCTGAGTGATTTCAGGGAAAATCGGATAGTTAATCCTTAATATTCCGTATGTACCCATTTTCAGGAGAACACCTGCAAGAATAACTGATATAGGGGTCGGCGCTTCTACGTGGGCATCCGGCAACCAGGTGTGGAAGGGGAACATAGGTATTTTAATCGCGAAACCAACAAACAAGCCGAGCCAGGCGATAAATCTTAAATTTGACGGATTTAGCGGGGACAAAATACCGGTTGCGGTGTAAAGTTTTGGATCCATCATACTTAGCATATTGAATGTAAATACTTTGGTTCCATCCGCGCCGACTTCCTGAACGCTCAGGTAAAGCCCGATCATTGCTAACAGGATAAATACGCTTCCAAAGAGTGTATAAATGAAGAACTTGATAGCTGCATATTCTTTCCTGGGACCGCCCCAAATTCCGATGAGGAAATACATCGGGAGAAGCATCAGTTCCCAGAATACGTAGAACAGGAAGAAATCAAGGGATACAAATACTCCCATCATACCTGCGTCTAGCAACAAAAACATCGCGAAATATCCTTTTAGCGAATGGGAGATATTCCAGGAGGAAAGAGTGGCTATAAAGCAGATAAGGGCAGTAAGTAACACCATCGGAGCACTGAGACCATCGATACCAACGAAGTAATCGATTTTAATAGTGCCCAGCCAGGAGATACCGGATATGTTGATCCAGCTGACCTTCTCAACAAACTGGAATGATTCACGACTGAAAATCCCGCCTAGGGAATAGTCGTACATACTCCAGATTAATCCGGCTACTACTACCTGTACGGAAGTTATGACCAGGGTGAATATTTTAATTAACTTTTCATTGTTCTTGGGGAAAAATAACACCAGGAACATCCCGAGAATCGGGAGAAAAGTGATAATGGTTAATAACGGCAAAGATTGCATAGTTTCTACAATACCTGTTATTTTTTATAAATAATTGACATACATTAAAACTATTATAAGAACTGAGAAAACGGTCAGAATTAAATAAGTCTGAACTTTTCCAGTCTGGAACTTACGTAAGATTATTCCGACAAATCCGCTGAAGTAGGCAGTAAAATTAACAAGCCCGTCAACAACGTAAGTATCGAAAAATCCGGAAATGCTTGAGAACATTCTTGTCAGGGCTGCGCTGCCGTTGACAATACCATCCACGATATATTTATCAAACCAGTTCAGAACTAATGTTAAACCGATGGTCCCGTTAACAAAGACTGCCTGATAAAATTCATCAAAATACCATTTATTCAAAGAGAACTTATACACTGGCCCGAGCGATCCGGCAAGTTTATCAGTATCAATTTTTTTCTTCGAATAGAACATATATGCAATGAAGATACCCAGTATAGCAACAAAGAGAGAAATGAACATCGCAGGATAATGCGCGCTGTGCATAGCTTCTGTGTACTGAACAGAGTGGGTAATATTACCGTGAATTTCTGCGTGATTAACTTCTCCTGACTGAACCATAAACGGATAACGTGCTGATTCAGGAACGACCGATGCAGGCGTGGTAACCCATTTGGATAAAACCCAACCTTTTTGTGCATCAAACGGATTCATTGTATAGAACGCAAAGAAGGAAAGAATTGCTAATGTAACTAATGGAGCGATCATCAGCAGAGGAGATTCGTGTGCGTGCTCATACTTGTGATGGTCCTTAGGTTCACCGTGGAAAGTTAGGATAAGGAGACGGAACATATAAAATGCGGTTAAGAGAGCCACTAAGAATCCGGTGACTGCAAAAATATAATAACCGGTGAGGGAACCAAAAGATAATGCTGATGCCAGGATTCCGTCTTTGCTCAGAAAACCTGATGAAAGCGGTATACCGCTGATAGCGAGAGAGAAGATCAGGAATGTCCAGTAAGTGACCGGCATCTTCTTCTTCAGTCCTCCCATCTTCATAATATCCTGTTCGTGATGCATTGAATGGATCACGGAACCTGATCCGAGGAATAATCCTGCTTTGAAGAAGGCGTGTGTTACCAGGTGGAAAAACCCAAATGCATACGCGCCGACGCCTAAAGCCATAATCATATAACCAAGTTGGCTGATAGTTGAATAAGCGAGTACTTTTTTAATGTCTGTCTGAGTTAACGCGATTGTGGCAGGGATGAATGCTGAAAGTGCTCCAATAATCGCAATGAACAGCATTGCATCGCCTGTAAGCATAACAAATATTCTTGTTACGAGATATACGCCTGCGGCGACCATAGTGGCAGCGTGGATTAATGCGCTGACCGGCGTCGGGCCTTCCATAGCATCAGGGAGCCAAACGTGAAGCGGAAACTGAGCAGATTTTCCAATAGCGCCGCAGAAGAGCAGGATGCCCGTCATACTGAGCCAGAATTCAGAATTGAAGGGCAGTACTCCGGCGGCGATAGATTCAAATATCTTACTGAAAGTGAATGTATGGTAAGTAATAAAGATGATCAATATACCTGCGAACATTCCAAGATCACCGATACGGTTTACAATGAACGCTTTCTTTGCCGCATCGGAAGCGGATTTTTTCTCGTACCAGAAACCGATAAGAAGGTAAGATGAAAGTCCAACCAGTTCCCAGAAGATATACATCATAAGAATATTATGAGTGAGAACGATACCCATCATTGAGAAGGTAAAAATACCGAGATACGCAAAATATCGGTTATACCTTTTGTCACCCTTCATATATTCGATCGAATAGTAATGAACGAGCGCGCTGATCAGTGCGACGACAAAGAGCATTATCGCAGAAATATTATCGATCATTACCCCTAGTTCAATTGCGATTTTCCCAAGAACCGGTACTATTCCCAAATCTATCCAGCCGATTTCAGAGACAATGCTTTTATCAGTATAGTACGCAAGTTTTACGAACAGTACTGTGATGGATGAGATCAGGACGAGTGAAATGGTAAATATTTCAAACAAGTAGGCGCTTTTGAGTTTCTTACCGGACAGTACGGTAAACAAGAACCCCGCAAGAGGCGCGAACAGTATGAAAAGACTAAGAGATACTAAAGTGGTTTCATTCATATGGCTATTCTCTCAGGTTATCGATTTCATCAACGTTTACGTTGTTGAAGTTTTTGTAAATGTTAAGGACAATTGCCAGCGCGATGGCCGCTTCGGCAGCAGCGAGGACGATAACAAAAAGCGCCATCATCTGTCCTTTTAATGGAAAGTTTCCGAATGCGGAGAAGGCAACAAAATTAATGTTCGCTGCATTCAGTATAAGTTCAATGCCCATCAGTACCATTACGGCATTTTTACGTGTAACAACGCCAAAGATACCTAACGAAAAAAGTATCGAACTTATTATTAAAAAGTGATTTAATCCAATATTGCTCATATTTGATATTCTTTAATTTTCAAACTTTTATTTTCGGGCTATATTTGCTGCGCCGATCAGGGCTATTAAAAGAAGCATTCCGAGTAATTCAAAGATGATGATGTATTCATTCATCAGTAAAGTACCAAGTCCGCCGATTGTCTTATCAGGTGTTGAGAGTCCAAAATCCCTCCAGGACATATTAGTCATAATCAGTATAAGGATACCCGCAAGCATTCCGACAGCGACAGACGCGGGGATAACCTGAAGTACGCCCGTTTTAATCTGAACGTCAGTTATTTTATTGGTTAACATAACACCGAATAGGAGAAGGATCAGGATTCCGCCTACATAAATGATAAGCTGGACAATTCCAATAAAATCGGCGCCGAGGAGTATGTATAAACCGGCTATACCGAAGAGTGTCAGTAATAAATTGTATGCCGCATAAATTACATTTTTGGTAAATACAACAAATGTGGCACTGACCAGAGTAACTGCTGCAAATAAGTAAAATATTATATCATATAAATTCATTAGCTCACCAAACCTTTATTGTGGATTTGTTGAAGGTGTTTCAGGAGCCGGAGGTTTTGGGGCTGCTTTTTGAGCGGCCTTCTCGGCTTCAAATTTTTCGAAATTCTGTTTTTTCTCGATTGCTTCGTTCTTGCTCAGAGTTGTAAAGCTATAAACAAGTTTTTCTCTTTCGAATTCGCTGAACTCGTAAACATCTGTCATATAGATACACTCTGTCGGGCAGGGGAAAACGCAGAGCTGGCAATAACAGCACTTTGCTATATCGATATCGAATTTAGTGACCCAGAGGGCTTTCTTCTTTCCGTTTGAAGTTTTTCCAAGATCTTCGCCGGGTAAAGATTTTACAGTTTCAATGGCAATACAGGAAACCGGGCAAGCACGCGCACACTGGTCGCAACCAATACAGTCATCCATATTGACGTAGAGACGGTTTCGTACTCTTCCGGGTAAAGCAACTCTTACATCCGGGTACTGTATAGTTACAGCCGGTGTGAATAAATGTTTAAATGTGATCTTCATTCCGATGAAGACCGTAATCAGAGCGCTGTAAATATTTGAAATATACTGCTTCATCAAAGCACCATTAATAAACTAACTAAAAGAAAAATTACGAATGACAGGGGAATAAGGTATTTCCAGCACACTGTCATTAATTGATCGACACGGAGTCTTGGTAAAGTCCAGCGCAGCCACATTTGTACCGTTACAAAACCTAGCCCTTTGAATGTGAACCAGAAAAACTGTTCAACAGGAACTAGCCAGGAAATCCCTAGTAAATTTCCAAGGTAACCAAACGGGGAGTGGTAGCCTCCGAGGAACAAAGTTGCTACTATTGCTGATACGGCAAACATATTTGCATATTCAGCAAGGAAGAACATCGCAAATTTCATTCCTGAGTACTCAGTATGGTATCCGGCGACGAGCTCAGATTCTGCTTCGGGGATGTCAAATGGGGTACGGTTAACTTCCGCAAGTGTTGTAAGGTAGATTATGATGAAGGCAGCGAACATCAGGGGAATAAGAACTATTTTTTTCCATCCGATAACGTTTCCTCCGAAAATCATCCAATTGAAAATATTCGAAGATTGAATTTCACTTAACTCATACAGGTTAAGTGTTCCGACTATACTAAAAAGAGTCAGAATTACGATAACAGTCGGAATCTCATAGCTGACTATCTGGGCCGCAGAACGAACCGCGCCGATCAGTGAGTACTTATTATTCGATGCCCATCCTGCCATCAGAATTCCGGCGACTACGAGTCCTGATACGGCAATTATATAAAGCATTCCAAGATCAACATTTGCGCCTATATAGGCTGAGGAAAAGGGAATAGCTGCAAATGCCGCATAACTTCCGGCAAAAACAAGTATCGGGGCGAGATTAAAAAGCGGTTTATCGACAGCAGTCGCCACGATATCCTCTTTTTGGATTAGTTTAAGGATGTCAGCAATTGTCTGGAGGTATCCGTGCCACCCCGTACGCATAGGGCCAAGGCGGTCCTGCATATGAGCGGAAACTTTTCTTTCCCAGTAAACAGCAAATAAGGCATAGGGAACCACAAATGCGATGGGAAGAATACCGGAAATAAAAGCTGCGGGGATTGCACCAAATAAATCGGCTAAGTATTCAAAAATAATCATCTGTCAACCTCACCTAATACTATATCTATACTTCCAAGGATCGCGATTACGTCAGCTACCAGGTGTCCTTTACATAATTCACCAAGAACCTCTAGATTAACAAAAGATGGAGGCCTCACTTTCAACCGATGTGGTTGCAAACCGCCTTTGCTAACAATATAATAACCTAATTCGCCGCGTGGATTCTCAACTCTCGAATATATCTGGCCTTCGGCGGGTTTTATCCTTTTTGGGATCGCAGAAGTAACATCTCCGTCCGGGATTTGTTCGATCGCTTGTTCAATTATCCTGATACTCTGTTCCATCTCGAGCATCCTGAGGTAATATCTGTCCCAACAATCACCTACGGTTCCGTGCCAACCTTCTCCCACGGGAATTTCGAAATCAAACTTGTCATATATTGAATAAGGATCATCTCTTCTCAGATCCCACTTCAAACCGCTGGCTCTGAGATTCGGTCCTGTAACCCCGAAATTGATAGCCGTATCCAGAGGAAGGATACCAACATTTGCGGTTCTCTCAATAAATATCTTGTTATAGCTAAGTAAATTATTGAGTTCAGCGATTATCGGCTTGAAAGTCACAATAAATTCTTTGGTCAATCTTATAAAATCTGGGGGCAGATCGTGCGAAACGCCGCCAACCCAGATGTAGTTATAAAGCAGTCTTGCTCCGCAGGTCATTTCAAAGAGTGTAAGTATTTTTTCACGCTCAATGAAGCAATAGAGGAACGGAGTAAACGCACCGATATCAAGTCCGTAAGTTCCTACGGCCACAAGGTGTGATGCTATTCTCTGAAGTTCTCCCATAATAACGCGGATATATTCAACTCTGGGAGGAACCTCAATTCCGGCTAGTCTTTCCACGGCGAGTGCATATCCGAATTCATTATACATTGAAGCCAGGTAATCCAACCTGTCTACATACGGAATTATCTGGGGATAAGTCATTGCCTCACAATGCTTTTCGAAGCACCGGTGCAAGTAACCTATATGAGGACGGACATCGATAATTAACTCTCCATCCAGTTCAACTTCAAGTCTCAGCACGCCGTGAGTTGACGGATGCTGTGGCCCCATATTGAGGATCATTTCTTCAGATCTAAGATGAGATGTTTTGGTTTCCATTTTAAGTAATTAGCTTTCCTTTGTTTAGTAGGGGACTTTCATTCCCTGATAAAATTCCGGATTTTTATAATCTTTACGAAGCGGATGACCGGCATTCCAGTCATATGGCATAAGGATTCTTATGAGATTCGGATGATTATTGAATTTAATACCAATCAGGTCAAATGCTTCTCTTTCGTGCCAGTTTGCGCATTCCCAAACTTTAACTACGGATTCTGTGATGGGATTATCTTTAGGTACAGTAACGCGCAAAACCAGTTTATGTTTTTCTTTGACTGACTCAATATGATAGACGACGCTTAAAGTCGAACCATTAGCATCATCTAAACCGGAGAGTAGCATAAGGTTATCAAAATCAAGTTCTTCGTTATTCCGGAGGAAAACGGCAACATTATATAGGGAAGCAGGGGTAATATCAATCATCTTCTCTGGCGGAGCGCTGACGAGACCAATGATATCAGATCCGAATTTACCTTTGAGTAATTCTAAAATTTCTTCAGTGGATTTCATACGGTTTCCTTTGAAACTAAAGATTCATTTCTGATTTTTTCCTGAAGTTTAAGCAAACCCTCAAGAAGAGCTTCAGGCCTCGGTGGGCAGCCCGGAACATAAACGTCTACAGGAACAACGCGATCCATTCCTTTCAGGACGTGATATCCGTGCTCCCAGTATGGTCCGCCGCAATTCGAACAACTTCCCATCGAAATAACATATTTGGGATCAGGCATTTGTTCATATATTCTCTTTATCCTGGTTGCCATCTTCAATGTTACAGTACCGGAGATAATAATTACATCCGAATGTCTGGGAGAGTTACGGGGAATAACACCAAAACGGTCAAAATCGTAATGTGCTGCTGAAGTAGCCATCATTTCAATAGCACAACAAGCGAGTCCAAACCCGACCTGCCATAAGGATGAAAGACGGGCCCAATTCATCAGGTCGTCTACTGATGTGATTACAATATTTTCCTGAGAAAATTCCTTATCTAATAAACCCATAATCTACTCTAATTGGTTGTAGGTATTGATGTTGAAGATTCTAAATTTTGAGAAACCTCGGGCCTTTTGACTATAGGTGGGACAGCATAGGAGCGAACCCATTCCAAATCACCTTTTTTCCATTCGTAAGCCATACCGAGGGCAAGTAAAAGAAGAAAGATAGCGCCGATAATAAAACCGGGTATACCCAATTCCTTGTAAACCATTACCCAGGGAACTAACAAAACAACTTCCACATCAAAAATGAGAAAGATAAGGGCTACCACATAGAAACGTATATTAAATTTAATCCAGGGAGAGCCTATCGGATTTTCACCGCACTCGTAGGTGAGTAGTTTCTCCTTAGTCGGTCTGGAAGGCCTGATCAGTTTTGCGAAGAAGACCGTCACAATAACAAATATGATCGCTATAAGAAGGAAGGCAAAGGTTTTACCGAATTCTGTTAGCATTTAAATTCCAAAAATGTGATAATTAAATATAGCAATTATTGCTAATTGTAAAGCATTTTGATTTTCATTACAAAACACATACAATTTTTATACCAAAAAATTGCCCTGAAAGTGTGTCCATATAAATTTGTAAAAAACTTTGATTATAATCTCTTTTAGAGGTATTTTGAG
>CAIMOS010000060.1 GCA_903843135.1 uncultured Ignavibacteriales bacterium
ATAAAGGTTAGCCGGGATATGCTGAAGTTCAGATCTGATAAGCAGCCCGGTTTCGTCTCCTAAAGTTTTAACTTCTATATTACCCAATCCTAATTTTGAAACGATATTTCTCATTTCGGTGATGTTGATTGGTTTTTCGAATTTCAGATCCAATTCAGTACCGCCCTTAAAGTCGAGGCCGAAGTTAAGGCCCCTGAAAGCAATACTGATCAACCCTGCAAGGATAATACCGGCGGAAACAAGGTAGAACATTTTCCGCTTGCCCATCCAGTTTACATTTAAATTATGAAAAATTTGCATTAAAAACTCCTAATTAAAATATTAACCTAAATTTATCTTATAACCTTTGTAGACCATAAAATCAAATATGAGTCTGGCAAAGATTAAAGCTGCAAAAAGACTTGTAAGAATACCGATCATAAGTGTAAGGGCGAATCCCTGGACCGGACCGGAACCAAACTGATACAGAATAATACAGGTTATAAGTGTAGTCAGGTTTGAGTCTATAATAGCTGAATTTGCTTTTGCAAAACCGATATCAACTGCGGCGCGGATTGTTTTTCCGGTCGCAAGTTCCTCTCTTATTCTCTCATAGATAAGTACATTCGCATCAACAGCCATTCCCATCGTGAGTACGATACCGGCGATACCCGGAAGGGTGAGGGTGGCCTTAAATCCGGCGAGCACGCCGAGAATAAAGAGTACCGTAAGTGTTAAGCCTGCTGCGGCAATGTTACCGGCAGATCTGTAATAGAGCATCATAAAGAAGGCAATGATGACATATCCGATCATCATTGAATTCAAACCGTTGGAGACGGAATCCTGTCCCAAAGATGGCCCGACTGACCTTTCTTCGATGATGTCTACAGGTGCAGGAAGAGCGCCGGCTTTAAGAACGATTTCCAATAACTTTGCTTCATCGAGGTTTTCCATACCCTCAATCTGTGAACGGCCTCCGGGGATTTTTCCGCGGATGACTGGGGCTGAAAACACAACACCGTCAAGGATGATCGCGCATCTTTTGTCGATATTAGCGCCGGTAATTCTTGACCACTCAGTAGCGCCGTCAGCGTTCATTTCCATTGTTACGATAGCAGCAGATGTATTTTGGTCAATCTGGGCCTGGGCGTTTGTAATAACTCCGCCGGTTAATTCCGGATTTCTGTTCACGAAGTAAAGAAGGTAAATGCCTTCACCATCCTGAAAGGTTGCCGGCTTAGCGCCGAAGAGAAATTCGCCGTTATTTGGGATTACCGACTGAACGTCAGGGCGGGAGAGAATTCTCATTAATTTATCTTTGTTGCTTGCTTTTACGTAAGCTTCTGCTGATCTTCCCTGAGGGTCGAGCAGGGCGATTGAAAAGAACGGGTGTTCTTTCGCGAATTCCTCGGGGGTAAGCTGTTTGTTGGCAGAGTCTTTTTTAGCAGCTTTTTCTTTTGCCGCTAAGGCGCTGTCCGCTTTTGTTGAGTCAGATGCTGTGGAATCTTCAATAACTTTTCCGGCGAGGACTTCATCAATTCTCTGCATTACATTGAAAGTGAATTCAGGCTCCTTGAGCAATTTGAATTCCAGGAGAGCTGTTCCCTGGATAAGCTGGCGCGCTTCCTCTTCCTTTGCGATGCCGGGTAGCTCGACGAGAATCCTTCTGTCACCCTGCTTCTGAATACTTGGTTCAGAAACGCCGTACTGGTCAATACGGTTACGGATAATTTCAATGGCTCTTGAAACCGCGTCGTCAGCTGCTTTTGTGAGATCAGAAACTATCTGGTCGTCTTCCTGCCGGATCGTTCCGAAGTAGCGGCTGAGGCGGATGCCTTTGGCTTTCAGTTTGGCTACAACGATGTTTACGATCGGCTCATCGCTGATGGCAGCCTGCGCGGCGGCCTCCTTCATAATTGCCTTGAAATCATCGTCCTGATTCTGGGCAATTTTCTCAATCAATTTGGCGGTATTAACTTCGAGGACAATTCTCATACCACCCTGTAAGTCCAGGCCTAACTTAATTCTCTTCATCCTGGCGTCGCGGATGGAAGGGTCAGCCATCTTTAAGCTGTCTTCAATCGAAATTGCCAGTTTTTCAAGCTGGTCCTGGGAAATCTCTTTATTCTGAGATTTAATAGCATTTTTCTTCTGTGATACAACCGCAGCAACCTTCTTCGTATTCTGATAATCCTGGAAGGTGGGCCAAAGTAAATATCCACATAAAACAGTGAATAACACTGTCAGTACTAAACGAAAATCAAAAAGCTTCATACCGTAAAGTTTTCTTGGATAAAAATTAATTAAACCATGTAAGTTAGGGCTAAGTTACTATAAAGTCAATAATTTCCGGAAATTTGTTTTTGGCGGCTTTGAGGGGAATATTTCCCCCTATCTGATTTTATTTGGATATCTCAATCCAGCTTTTGTCGAAACGGAGGATCTTTGGGCCCGGATGAACCAAAAAAATAGTCGATCAGGGGTATCCCCCGGCCAGGACCGGAGCAAATTTTGCTGAGAAACAAAAGTCTTCGATACATTATGTGGCTTCCATAAGTGAAGTATTTATCCCGAAGATTGGAGGTAATCAGAACTATTATCTTGAATTAAATGAAATTGTTACGGAAATTGGCGTGTTAAAAAATTAAACGTATATAGAAGTTAGTATGAACGAAGATTTTGAAGGTAAAACGGTGAACACAGTACCGACAAGGGAGCAGATTGGTGAGCAGTATAAATGGAATTTTGAATTAATTTATAGCTCCCCGGAGAAATGGGAGCATGATTATAAATTTGTTTCAGAAGCTCTGGATAAATATGAAACTTATAAAGGGAAAATTCTCAGCAGCGCCGCTCATCTTCTTGGATTGTTGAAACTGGATGAAGAGGTGGGAGTTAAACTCGACAGGATGTATCTCTATGCATCTATGCAGAAGGACACCGATCTTGCGAATTCGGATTATAATGCATTGTACCAAAGGGTGCGAGATCTTTTGGTAAAACTGGGGGCAATAAGATCCTTCATCAAACCGGAAATTCTGAAGGGTGACTTTAAAATCATCACCGGTTATGTGGAGAGTAACAAAGAATTAAAATTATACAACCAGTACTTCGACAGTTTGTTCAGGGACAAAGAACATACACTTTCCGAAAAAGAAGAGGAGATACTTGCCAGAACAAATGAATTCGCCGGTGCATCCTACGAAACTTTTTCGATATTCAGCAATGCGGAACTGGAATTCCCTGTAGTGAAAGATGAGAACGGAGAGGAATTTAATCTCTCACACGCAAGATACTATTCTGCCATCTATTCGAATAACAGGGAGTACCGGGAGAGAGCGTATAAAGGCTATTACAAACCGTTCATTCAGTACTCATCTACATTTGCTTCGCTTCTGAAAGGAAATATCAAAAAGAATTCCTGTTTCTCATCGTTAAGGAAATTTTCTTCAGCGAGAGAATCCGCGTTATTCAGCAACAATATTCCGCTGACAGTATACGATAACCTGATAAGGACAGCTTCGGAAAATATTTCCCCGATGCACAGATGGCTTCAACTGCGTAAGAAGGTGCTGGGAACCTCGGACTATCAGCCATTCGATATGTATGTCCCGCTTTTTCAGGGAAAGAGTGAGAAAAAATATTCCTTTGAAGAAGCAAGGGAAATAATGTTTGCGGCGTTCGCTCCGCTCGGCAGTGATTATATAAAGTCAGTTGAACTCGCTTTTAAGAACAGGAGGATAGATGTTTTTGAAACAAAGGGGAAGAGAAGCGGCGCTTATTCCACCGGAACCGCATACGGGGTTGAGCCCTTCATACTCCTGAACTGGAGCGGGCTGCTCAATGACGTCTTCACCCTGGCGCACGAACTGGGCCATAACCTGCATTCTTATTATACTATTAATACACAGCCGTATATTTACGCCGACTACACAATTTTCCTGGCGGAAGTTGCCTCGACATTAAATGAGAACCTGCTTCTTGAGTACCTGATCGAACATACTACTTCTAAAGAAGAGAAACTAATTCTTCTGGAGAAATATATGAATGACGTTACCGCCACATTCTTCAGGCAGATAATGTTTGCTGATTTCGAAAAAACTATCTATGAAAAATCGGAATCGGGTCAACCGCTGACTGTTGATAACCTTAAGGAAGATTATGGGAAAGTTTACTCGAAATATATGGGACCGGCAGTGACAATTCCCGAAGAGGAGTACTATACGTGGGCGCGTATACCGCACTTTTATTACAACTTTTATGTTTACCAGTACGCAACAGGGTTTGCCGCATCTGAAGCATTAATGCAAAAAATAAAAATGGTGGGTGAAACGGCAATCCAGAAATATCTTAACTTTCTGCGTTCGGGATCATCGGCTTATTCGCTCGATATTCTCAGAAGTGCCGGCGTGAATATGGAAGAAGAGGCCCCGGTTAAGACCGTGATCGAAAAAATGAACACTACACTTAACGAAATCGAGAAATTAATCTAAGAGAAAGTCAGAATGAAAATCTATTCAAGAAACGAACTTAACAACTACCATTTATCACTTACTTACGATGATATCAGCCTCGTGCCGGCTGAGATATCGAGGATAAAAACCCGTGTTGAGCCGGATACAAAAATTAATTTTCTCGGTGAGGACCTGAGTCTGCCCGTACTTTCCAGTCCTATGGACTCCGTAACAGGAAATGAAATGGCCCAGGTGCTGGGGGAACTTGGCTGCCTCGGCATCGTGAACAGATTTGACAGTTCAGTTGAAAATCTCGTAAAGATCAGCTCGGGTACGAACAATATAAAGGCGGTTTCCGCGGGACTGAACACCGGGGATGATCTCTGGGAAAAGATCGCGGCACATAATTATGTTGTATGCATTGATACAGCGAATGCCAACAACAATGAAGTTTTGAAAAAGATCGAATACGTCAAAAGTAAGTACAACCTCAGAGTCATCGCCGGCAATATCGCCAGCGGCGCAACACTTCAGAGCCTTGAATCCGCGGGAACTGACGCGATAAGAGTCGGAATCGGTAGCGGAAGTGTGTGCACAACTTCAATTCAGACCGGTATCGGAATCGGGCAGGTCTCTTCTTTGCTGGATGTTTGCTTTAAGAGGGAAGAGCAGAAACTGAAAATTAAAATAATCGCGGACGGCGGAATCAAATCTGCGGGTGATGTAGCAAAGGCAATTTCGCTTGGTGCCGATACTGTTATGCTTGGCAGGATGCTCGCGGGATCGAAGGAAGCGCCCGGCGAAGTGATAAAATATAACGGCCAGTTATGGAAAAAATACCGCGGCTCGGCTTCGTTCGGCGTAAAGATGAAAAATGAATTTATTGAAGGGGAGGAGACGATGGTACCTTACCGCGGCACGGTGAGAAATATTATTAACAGCATTTCAGACGGTCTTCGCTCAGCGATGAGTTATATGAATTCTTTTAATCTTGACGAACTGAGAGGGAAAGAATCGTTCGCGATACTGAGTAATAGTTCTTATCTGGAGCGTTTACCGAGAACCTGATCAATTATCAGTATCAGTGTCAGTTTCAGTGACAGTTTTAGGGACAGAAGCAGGGATGGTGTTTTGGCGGGGAGTTTGGTGAAAATTTATTTTGTTGCAGGTTTCTTTATCAATGGAATTTATTTATCTTATCCGGATAATATTATATTGAAAGTTATTTTTGACTAAAATTCCAAGGTTTTCTTCATATCTGGTACTCGCTCTGGTATTTGGCCTTTCGGTTACGGCCACTTCTCAAATCATACCCGAAAATCAATACGGGCTTAAAGTTGTTCAGACAATGGAGCAGTATCATCAGTTGGTAAAAAAAGACAGCAATAATGCTCTCGTTGACCTGACTTCTTTAATCCCGGATCTTGTGCTTGAGATTAAATATGCAACTGGTAATAATTTTACCGGGATGCAGCTGTATCCTTATCCCCGGGTTTATCTGAGGCTCCCGGCAGCAAGGGCCCTTGCGAAGGTGCAGAAAGAACTGAAGAAACAAGGGCTCGGCCTGAAAATCTATGACGCTTACCGCCCATATTCCGTAACAGCGGCAATGTGGGAGTTTGTTAAAGATGAGAACTATGCGGCAGATCCACGGAAGGGCTCGAGGCATAACAGGGGATGCGCAATCGACCTTACAATCATCGATCTGAAAACCGGGACTGAGATTGAGATGCCTACTCCTTATGACGACTTTACCGATAAAGCACATCATAGTTACAAAGACCTTTCTCCAAAAGCAATTGAAAACCGTTCTTTACTTCTCGGGATGATGAAGGGAAATAGTTTCACTCCAATCGAATCGGAGTGGTGGCATTACGATTACGAAGGCTGGCTGGCGTTCTATCTGTTGGATATAAATTTCACTGAACTGGAATCTGACAAATAACCTAACTAACATAAAGGATCCAAATGGATAATTCATTACCCAATAATTTTTGGCGTCGCTCAGTAATATGTTTTACGGCGATATTTATGCTTCTGTTCCCAATTAAAATCTCCGCCCAGTTAAGCGATGGCGGAATTCCTGAGACCTGGAAGCAGAATACGGTATCTACATACGAAACGGTCAGGATGCCGGCAATTAACAGGACTGCACTTATGCAGGAAGACAAAATTGAAAGCCAGAAGGGGATACCTTTCCGCTTTGGATTTCCTTTTGAAGTGAGTTACTCAATGACAAACAGCGGCACCTGGACCACGCTTAGTGACGGTTCAAAAGTATGGAGACTCAGGATTGTTTGCGCAGGGGCTTCATCGATCAACCTCACTTACAGTCAATACCGTGTACCTGAAGGCGCGAAATTTTATTTGTATAATGAATCGCGTTCACAATGGATCGGCGCTTTTACACACCGCAACAATAAAGAAAGTATGACTTTCTCCACCGGACTTATAAGCGATGAAAATGTAACACTTGAATACTACCAGCCTTCGTGGGTAACCTACGACGGAATTATTACGATTGCCACTATAGTACACGGCTACAGAGATATCTTTAAAGAATACCCATTATGGGATGACTTTGGGACATCAGGTTCCTGCAACATAAATGTAAATTGCCCTCAGGGAGCCGGTTACGAAAATAATAAAAGATCGGTTGCGATGATCCTTTCCGCAGGCGGATCGAGATTATGCACCGGATCAATGATCAACAATACAAGACAGGATCTCACTCCTTATTTCTTGACAGCTAATCATTGTCTTGGCGGAAATGATACCTGGCTCTTTATGTTCCGTTATGAAAGCCCTAATTGCACTAATATTGACGGCCCTCTTTACTATACATTATCCGGGTCAACACTTAAGGCAAAAAATTCAGCCTCTGATTTCGCGCTTGTAAAAATTAACGAGGCCCCGCCGGACAGTTATATGGTACACTGGGCAGGATGGAGCAGATCAGATGTACCTCCTGCTACAGGAGTCGGTATACACCACCCGGACGGGGATATCAAGAAAATATCTTTCGTCAGCGTTCCGTTTGAGCACGATACGTGGTCAGGCACTCCCGCAAGTTCACACTGGAGGACACGCTGGAGCGCCGGCGTTACAGAGCCGGGTTCATCAGGTTCACCGATATATGATCAGAACAAACGTATTGTCGGACAGCTGCACGGAGGCCCGTCTTCCTGCACAGCATCCGATAAATCGGACCTTTACGGAAAAACATCTATGAGCTGGGCATACGGTACAACTCCTGAAACGAGGCTCAAAGACTGGCTCGATCCGGACAACACCGGTGTGATGTTCTTAGACGGCTGGGACCCGTCAATCGGCAATCCTGATACAGTTGCGCCTACAACGGTTACAAACCTGGCGGTCTCCGCAAAAACTTCGACTGCATTAACAATATCCTGGACAGCACCGCTCGATACTTCCTACGGCGGAGTAAAAAAATACGACCTGAGATATTCAACCTCACCAATAACAGATACTACATCTTTTGTCTCGGCAACACCTGTTAATTATTCCAATCCTCCTCTCCCGTCGGGCAGCACTGAAAACGTTACGGTGAGGAATTTAAGTATCCGGACAAAATACTATTTCGCTCTGAGATCATCCGATTTCTGGGGTAATGTGTCTCAGATAAGTAATGTTGCGGCTGATACTACACTTTTTGCTCCTGTATTAGCGACATCAAGAGATTCAGTTTACCACGTTCTTCAGTCCGCGTCAACTTTGGCAGACTCGGTTATAATAACCAATAACTCTTCTAATGCTTCTACGCTCGACTACACAGTTGAACTGTTGAATAATACTTTCCCCGGCGGATTAAGCGTCAATCTGTCCCCGGTTAAAACGGACATCACCGGCACTGCGGACGAATATAAAACAAGCGAAGGCGAAATTGGCGGCGGCCAGTATATTGACGGGAAAGGCGGCCCCGACGCATTTGGTTATAAATGGATTGACAGCGACGAACCGAACGGTCCGCAATATGTATGGAATGACATTTCAACTACAGGTACTGAACTGACTACCTGGATCCAGACCGGCACGTATAATGCAAAGGATGAAGGGTATGCCGGTCCCGTTAACTTAGGTTTCAACTTCAAATTCTACGGAGCATTGAAAACACAGGTATATGTTTCTTCGAACGGCGCTTTGATCTTTACCGCGCCGGCCGCGAATATGTTTTCGAACGTCCAGATACCTTCAACTTCAGCCCCGAATGAATACATCGCTCCGTTCTGGGATGACCTTGACGGCGTAAGCAGCGGAAATGTTTATTATAAGCAGGATCCGGGCAAACTTACAATTCAGTTCAGCAACTGGCATAAATACAGCAACACAGGATCTCTCACTTTCCAGATAGTTCTTTATTCGAACGGAAGAATAATGTTCTATTACAATAGTATGAATGCCACACTCACCTCGGCAACAGTGGGGATCGAGAATGCTGCCGGAACAGTCGGGCTCCAGATGGCTTACAATGCCGCTTATGTAAAGAATAATTTTGCGGTTAAGATTTCAGCCGATCCTGAATGGCTGACAACAAATAATTTTGGCGGAATGTTATATAACGGCAACAGCGCGGCAGTCCGGCTTGAATTCCGCAGCGAAGATTATTCCCCCGGCCTTTATTCAATGGATATGAAGATCAGCAGCAATGATCCGGCGGTACCGACGAAGATCATTCCTGTAAGGTTGGATATCGGAGGAATCGTGCCGGTTGAATTAGTTTCATTCGATGCCTCGACATCCGCGGATAATGTTATTCTTAACTGGGCGACTGCTACCGAGACGAACAACAAAGGATTTAGCATCGAACGGAAATCCGGGGATGCTCAGTGGCAGAAGATCGCTTTTGTAAATGGTAAAGGTACGGTTACTGAAAAAAGCACTTACTCTTTTACGGATTCAAAAGTGGTTGCCGGAAAGTACTCCTACAGGCTTGTTCAGGAAGATCTTGACGGAACAAAGCATACGGGAAATTCAGTTGAAGTGAATGTCGGCAGACCTGTTGACTATTCGCTGAACCAGAATTACCCTAATCCGTTCAACCCGAATACACAGATCAGTTATCAGCTTCCTGTGAACAGCAAAGTAGTACTGAAAGTGTATGACGCGATCGGGAAGGAAGTTGCCACGCTTGTGGATGATATGAAAGAGGCGGGGTACCACAGCGTCCAGTTCAACGCTTCAAATCTTCCGAGCGGTATGTATGTTTATAAAATTACAGCAGGTAATTTTACTCAGAGCAGAAAACTCGTTCTGATGAAGTAAGCCTGACGTAAATATTTTATTGTTCAGCTTGAGGGCGGGAGAGATTCCGCCCTTTTTTTATGGTTCGCCTGATAGCACAAAGACGACACGGATTGAAGTTATCAGTACTTATCCAAAAATAAAAAAGGCGGATGGTGAATCCGCCTTGGTAGATAAGAAATTTTGTAAAGAGTATTACATCTTCAGAAATTTGTCAAGATAACTGCCGATATTTTCGTATGCTTTTTTCAGGATCGTTTCGTTCGGCAGGAAAACCACACGGAAGTGGCGCGTGCCGGGGACCTGACCAAATCCGCTTCCCGGTACGATAACAACGCCTGCTTCACGGATCAGTCCGGAAACAAATTCGCTGTCCGGTTTATTCATCTGAATCTTCGGGAAGGCATAGAAAGCGCCTTCGGGTTTGACACAACTTATATTAGGAATTGCATTGAGCATATTGACTGTTAAATCCCTGCGGACGGTCAGTTTTTTCATTGCTTCAGTCAGGTGATCGTGATTCATTTCGAGGGCAGGGGCGATTCCAAACTGCTCGGGATGATTAGCTGAAAGGCGGGCGCGAAGGATTTTGTTTATTGCCTCGATGTAATTTTTCAGCAGTTCTTTTTTGCCGCTTACAATTCCCCAGCCAATCCTGAATCCGGGAACGAAGTAATTTTTCGAGAGGCCGCCGAAAGTAATACACGGCACATCAGGATTAAGTGAAGCAATCGATGTATGTTTCTTCCCGTCAAAAAGAAGTTTATCATAAATTTCATCGGCGAAGATCACAAGATTATGCTCAAGCGCCAGGTCGACGATTTTCTTAAGTACATCCGTTGTATAGAGTGAACCGGTCGGGTTATTTGGGTTAATAAGAACTATTGCTTTTGTTTTATTGTTGATCTTGCTTTTGATATCTTCGATATCTGGCTGCCAGTTATTGGATTCATCCAGATAGTAAGGATTTTCCATCGCCTGCAGTTTACTTGCGATAGCAGTGTAGAGCGGATAACCGGGAGTCGGAGTCAAAACATTCTCCCCGTCGTTTACTAATGCGGTAAGGCAGACTTCAATCGCCTCGCTCGCGCCCGTAGTTATAAAAATATCGTGGATATTATTGATGCCTTTTCGGTTGGCCTCTTTTTCTATCGCTTTAATTGCCGGGGCGATACCTGATGAAGGAGCATAGCCGTTTTTATTTTCAAGCATAGCTTTGAAAGTTGCATCGAGCAGATGTTTCGGCGGCTCAAAATCATAAAGGTTCGGATCGCCGATATTCAGATATAACATTTCCTTACCGCTTTTCGCAACTTCATTCGCGAGGACAACGATATCCCGAACCGCGTATGTGATATTTTCGGTTCTTACTGCTGGAATAATTTCTTTTAATGACATTTTAGTCTCCGGGTAATATAGATCTTAGTTTAAATTTTATTGTAGTTTCTCTGTCTGATTATTTCAAATAGCGTAATCGCTGTGGCTACCGATACATTCAATGACTGAATTTTTCCTTTCATCGGGATGCGTACGAGGAAATCACAGGACTCCGCTGTAAGTTTACGTATCCCTTTTTCTTCGTTGCCCACAACCACTGCGAGCGGAAGATTGAAATCACGCTTTGAGTAAAGATCATCGCCGTTCATTGAAGTCCCGACGATCCAGTAGCCGTTCTTCTTAAGTTCATCCATTGCCTGCGCCAGGTTTACTACCTGGCAAATACGCTGGTGATTGATGGCCCCGGCGGAGGCCTTTGATGCTGTTTCGTTCAGAGGCGCGCTGTTATGTTTCGTGACGATGATACCGTCAACGCCGGCGCATTCGGAAGAACGGATTATCGCTCCGAGATTATGCGGATCCTGTATCCCTTCCGCAATCAGTAATACCGGATTTGTTTTTCCTTTTAATGAACGGATGAGTTCACTCAGTTCAATAATCTTAGTTTCTTCGATCAGCGCCGCTGCGCCCTGGTTTTCTTTGTGTTTGATTTCCGAATCGAAGCGCTGCGCGTCGAGGGTGGTTACTTTTATGCCGCGCTTTTTAGCCTCAGCATAAATTGAATCGATAACTTCCCCTTTCATACCGTAGCGAAGATAAACTTTGCTGATCCTGGATTTATTGGACTTAAGCGCTTCAAGAACCGGTTTGCGGCCTGTTATATACTGCATATTAGTGCTTCTTGGGATGATGCGGAGTGGTTTTAACAGGAACAGTCCCGAAGAATGCAGGATTTTTCTTTATCATAAATAATCCGGCAGTTCCGATTATCATAAACACGACAGAAATGAGCTGCGCCGAAGATAATCCGAGCATAACAACGGGATTCAGCCTGATCATCTCAACAAAAAATCTTGCAAGGCCCGTGAGAAGGAAATAGATCATAAAAACAGTCCCGACCGGCCGTTCCTTTTTCAGAAGTGTCCAGAGAAGGTAGAAGGTCAGAGCCGCTAAAATGAATTCATATATCGGGGTCGGGTGGAGCGGAGTATTATCCGGGACAATTCCGTTAGGGAAAGTTGCTGCTATATCACTTCCGCGGAACATAATCGAAGGAGGTACAACTCCGTTTTCATAATTTGTACCCCAGGGGAGGGAAGTGGGAAGCCCATAGTCACCGTCGCCGGCGAGGTGGCATCCGATGCGCCCGATACCGTATGCTAAAGCGAGTGATGGGGCAGTCGCATCACCGAGGTAGAAAAAACTTAATTTCTTTTTGCGAAGATAAATCAGGATAGAGAACATCGCGAGCAGCAGTCCCCCGTAAAAGGTCAGACCGCCCGGGGAGAATGCCATTCCCGCCGGATCAGCTAAGAACTCGCTCCAGTTTTCAATAAGGTGCATAAGCTTACTGCCTACTACGCCGAAAATGATTGCAAGAAGCGTCATCTCCGTGGCAACGTTCGTATCAATGCCCCTGCGGGCAAATTGTTTCGTCAGGAAGTAGCTTGCGACAATAAATGAGATCCCCAGCATCAATCCGTAGCTATAGACTGTAAGCGGGCCTATCTTTATAATTTCAGGATACATTATTTCTTTTCCTTAAAGCTGTATTTACTCTCATCGACCTCAAAACTGCAGAACTGTTTCTTGGCGGACTTCGCCGCCTTCGATATATCTTTTTTCAGAGTGATGGTTTTTGTAAAAATATTAAACATCGCCGTGATTGAATTAGCGAGTTTATTGTGTTTATGAACCGCGATATTAAATGTGCCGTAAAGGTCCTCAAAAAATAATTCAGTTGATGCAGCCTTGGGTGTGATAATAAATGAGGATTTTGTATTGAGTCCCAGAATCTTAATGTCGATTGTGTCTTTTGTCTTTTGTACATCAACCGAAATCCCATAGCTGAGGGTCCTGAATATCTTTATTGTCTCAAGGCTGATAACATAGAATTGTTTCTTCGCGGATTCATCGTAATAAAAATAAAATTTTACAATGTATTCCGTATCCTCTTTGGGTAAACGCGGAATGTCTTTTCGTTTTACCGGTTTTTCCGGCCCGGCTGTTGGTTCTTTTTCTTTTTTTGGCGGACGGGGCATTAATAAAGATTCGAAATCACAAAATGTTTGATCTGTTGAACTTTATAACTCAAAATAACCGGATTCTTCCTCGCGGAAGTCACTGATTATTCCCTGAACAGAATTTTGTTTAAGGAGTTTTTCCCTGAAGGCATCCTTTGTCATCATTCTTGAAATACGGCTGAGTAATTTTATATGCGTGCTGACCATATTATCTTTTCCTACTATCAGGAAAACAAGGTGCACGGGCTGAGAATCAAGCGACTGATAATCGATTGGTTGATCAGACCTTCCAAAAGCACAGATGATATCATTAACAGCGTTAGTTTTACCGTGAGGAATGGCAAAGTTTTTCCCAACCCCGGTTGACATTATTTTTTCCCTGTCCATTACAGCCGTGCGGACCTTTTCAAGGTCGGTGACTTTCGGATCGCCCTTAAACAGGTCGATCAGTTCGTTTATTACATCTTCTTTGTGATGGCTTTTAAGACTGGGGATAATATATTTTTCGGATAATAAATCAGAAAGTTTCATCTCTTCGCCGAGTAAATTAAGGATTATTTAAAGTGCAATTTACGCATACTAATCAAGTTAATCAAAGACGGATGTGCTGAATGGCATAAATAATTTCGCTATTTTAGGGTAAGAATAAATATCTGTAAAATTAATTCCCTTTAACCAAATGAAGCGAATACTGGTTTTTTTATTTCTTGTTTTAACCAACCAACTCCAATCCCAGGGAATCCTGATCCGGACTAACCTGATAGGATACCGCCCTGAGTCAGTCAAACGCGGATTATTACTCTCCAGGACTCCGTGTAATGTAAAAGAATTTGCAATACACGATGCCCTCACCGGGCAGGTCTTGAAAAAGTTCACCGGTGTAAAACCTGCTGAAGGTTATAAAAATTATGAGGCTGCCCTCCGGTTAGATTTCTCCTCTTTCCGCAGTGAAGGTGCGTTTTTTCTGGCTGTGAATGGCGCAAAGTCTTCGATATTCAGGATCGGCGAAAATGTTTTTGACGGAAGCGCGGATTTTTTATTGCACTACATCCGGCAGCAGCAGTGCGGATATAATCCGCTGCTGAAAGATTCCTGCCACACGCACGACGGATTTATAATTTATAATGATTCCCTGCACGGGAAACCGATTGATGCAACCGGCGGGTGGCACGATGCTTCTGATTATCTCAGATATTCCGCGACAAGTTCAACTGCAGTTTTTCAGATGCTTCTTGCTTCTAAATTATTCCCCGGCGCATTCAACGATCTGTTTAATGCTGACGGTGATCGGGGAAAGAACGGGCAACCCGATATCCGTGATGCCTCGAAGTGGGGACTCGACTGGCTGAATAAAATGTATCCCGGCGGTGAATTAATGTTTAACCAGATAGCAGACGACCGCGATCATCGGGGATGGCGTCTTCCTACTGAAGACACGATCGGGTACGATAACGGACTGATGCGCCCTGTTTATTTTGTTTCAGGAGAACCTCAGGGTTTATACGGTAATAAGAGCAGAATGAATGGACGTGCATCAACCGCCGCGAAATTTGCTTCGTCTTTTGCTTTAGCATATGCAGTTTCACAGAATTCCGGAACAGATCAAATTCCCTTATATCTCATCAAAGCAGAGGAGGCCTACGAACTTGGGCAGAAATATCCCGGTGCGGCGCAAACCGCACCCTGCAGATCGCCATACTTCTACGAGGAAGACAACTATGCCGATGATATGGAACTTGCGGCGGCTGTTTTGTATATGGTAACCGGGGAGAAGAAATATCTTGACGACGCGAAACGATTTGCCGCGGCTGAACCAGTCACTCCCTGGTATGGAAAAGATACGGCTAATCATTATCAGTGGTATCCCTTTGTGAACCTTGGACATTATATTGCCGCTTCATCAACAACGGGAGCAGACAGAAAATATTTTATTGATCTTATCCGGAAGGGTCTTGAGGTCATTGAGAAGAAACAGGCATCGAGCTACTTTGGCCTCGGTGTTCCGTTCATCTGGTGTTCAAATAATCTGATATCTTCTTTGCTGATACAATACAAGGTTTACGGGTTATTAACCGGCGATAAGAGGTTTGAAAAGTCGGAAGCGCAGCTGCTTGACTGGCTTTTTGGCGTTAATCCCTGGGGTACAGGTATGGTTGTCGGCCTTCCGGGACAGGCAGACACTCCGGATGATATACATTCTGCTTTTTCGCATCTGCATAAGATGAAAATTGACGGAGCGCTGGTTGACGGGCCTGTTTATGCCTCGATCTATAATCAGCTTAAAGGGATCAAACTCTCCTCACCGGATGAGTTTGAAGCGCTGCAGCCGGGCGGAGTCGTCTATCACGATGACTGGGGTGATTACTCAACTAACGAACCTACACTTGACGGCACCGCAAGCCTGATCTTTTATCTTGCTTCACTTGAGGGGAACAAGAAAAAGGATAATGAATCTTCTTACGGTGCAATAACAAAGATGAACACCGATAAAAAAGAGATCCGGCTCATTTTCTCGGGACACGAATTTGCTGAAGGGGGAGACCATATCACCGAAGTTCTGTCGAAAGATAATGTGAAAGCATCATTTTTCTTTTCCGGAGATTTTTACAAAAATGAAAAATTTGCACCGCTGATCCGTAAACTGAGAAAGGGAGGACACTACCTCGGTGCGCATTCGGATAAACACCTCCTTTATTGTTCGTGGGATAGACGGGATTCCACTCTCGTCAGTTACCCTGAGTTCTTTCAGGACCTTCAGAATAATTATAAAGAGATGGAACGCTTCGGGATTAAGAAGCAGGACG